>JBEBIF010000074.1:0-12611 GCA_040080515.1 Chitinophagaceae bacterium
CAATATGAAACAGATCAAACCAATACCGGGCACTGCTGATAAGAAATGATTTTACTTCGCCTCTTTTATAATTGAAAATATAACTGTTCCAGTCCGGATGAAATCCTTTACGCATATCGGCATATTCGTAGGTATGTGCCCCGTCGAACATAAACAGGCCGTGTGCATCATACGGAAAATGAGACGGTACCCAATCCAGTATCACACCAATACCTTCCTGGTGAAACGAATCAATAAGCCGCATCAATCCCTGCGGATCACCAAAGCGGGAAGTGGCGGCAAAGAAACCAGTACATTGATATCCCCAGCTTCCATCAAACGGATGCTCCATCACCGGCATAAATTCCACATGGGTGAAACCCAATTCTTTTACATATGGCACCAGACGTTCCTTTATTTCATCATATGTATTATATGTTTCTTCATCGTTCTTATCGGGCCGCTGCCAGCTGGCCAGGTGCACTTCATACACACTCCAGGGAGCTTCCAGTGCATTTTTCTTTTTGCGTCCTTTCATCCAGTCTGCATCATTCCATTCGTAGTACATATCCCAGGTGATGCTGGCCGTGTGTGGCCGCTTCTCCCAAAAATTGGCCAACGGGTCTCCTTTGTCGATCTTTCTTTTGGCATGGCCTGTAATGTGGTACTTGTATGCTTCACCTAATTTAAAATGCGGGATGAACCCTTCCCATATCCCGCTTTTATCCCAACGGGGATTTAATTCATACTCATCATTCTTCCATTTATTAAAATGCCCTTTTACAGAAACAGCAGTAGCATTTGGTGCCCATACACAGAAATACATGCCCCACACTTCATTCACCTGTATGGAATGAGAACCCATTTTCTTATACAACTGGTAATTGGTACCTGCCTGGTAGTTGGCTACATCCTCATCGGTGAGCAACGAATAATTCCAAACTGGTTTTGCAGTATCGATAAAATTCAGCTCTTCATATTTTGTAGCGTCAGTAGCCGCTTCACCGGCAGGCGGTTTTACCGGCGCTTCTGAGGCAACATTTTTCCCTTCGGGGGTAGTTCCTTTTGTGGATCTGTTGCTTCGCTGAGTCATGTCCTGATAGATGATTTAACTTAAAATTACATGAATGGTACTGCTTTCCTCAAAATTTTGAAAGAAATTGTTTGTTTATAGCCATAAGACTAAACCAACTTCTCGAGAGCCATGAGAAAAACGCCTTTACTGGGCCTTTTCCTGCTATTCATTCTTACTGCAGGTAATGCCCAACAATCAATGCTAACCGGACGGGTCACCGATTCCTCAGAAAAAAAGAACCTGCACCTCGCTTCTGTCTCGCTGCTGCGAAAAACAGATACCACACTTGTAAGTTTTACCCGTACCAATGCAGATGGCTATTTTGCATTTCCAAAAATAGATACCGGCAAGTACGTCATACTTATCACCTATCCCCGCTTTGCTGATTTTATGGACCAGGCAGATATCAATGGTGATCAAAACCTGGGTACCATTTTCATGACCATGAAAAGCAAATTGCTTGATGAAGTCGTGATCAAGTCTGTTGGTGCCATCCGGATCAAAGGTGATACGACAGAATTTGTAGCAGACAGTTTTAAAGTACGGGAAGGGGCAACCGTGGAAGAACTGCTTAAAAAGTTGCCTGGCTTTTCTGTAAACTCAAAAGGTGAAATAGTAGCACAGGGTAAAAGAGTGGATAAGGTACTGGTGGATGGCGAAGAATTTTTTGGAGACGACCCCACCATGGCCACACAAAACATTTCTGCCAAAGCAGTAGATAAAGTACAGGTATTTGAAACAAAGACAGAGCAACAGCAAATGACCGGCATGTCAACCGGCAATGAGGGTAAAACGGTGAACATTAAACTAAAGGAAGATGCTAAAAAAGGTTCCTTTGGAAAACTGTATGCCGGAAGTGATTTTGATAAATTCATAGACAGCAAAGTATTACTGAACCGTTTTGTAGGAAAAAAGAAGATGTCAGCCTATGTGACCCGCACCAACGTAAATGCCGGAAGCCTCAATTGGGAAGACCGCCAGAAACTGGGTATAGAAAATGATTATGAGTATGATGAACTGAGTGGTTTTTATTTCAGCTTTGGCGGAGGCGATGATTTCAACGACTGGAACCTTCGTGGACTGCCGGATGCCTGGACAGCCGGTGCTTTGTTCAGTAATAAATGGCATTCGGATATCAATAATGTGAATCTCTCCTACCGCTTCAACAGCCTGCGTACCACCAATGAAGGGATCACCCTGACACAGAATATTACACCTGCAGGACTTACCTATACCAACAAATATTCCACTAAAAATGGTTTGAACCAGCAGCATGCCATGAATGGCAAATATGAATGGAAGATCGACTCGCTTGCGTCCATTAAACTTACTTCCGTAAACACCGTTAAGACCGGCGATATCATTGGCACCAACGATGGCGAATTCCTCGGTACCAATAAAGACACCATCAACCAGAGCTTCAACAAATACGACAATCATACCCGGCGCACCCAGACCGACAACCAACTTACCTACAAGCAACTCTTTAAAAAGAAGAACCGGCAATGGCAAACTGTTTTGCGGTATGGTATTACAGACGACGATAATTCCGGGCTGAATCATACCCTTGTCAGGTATTTCAAAAATGGTATTTATGACAACAGCGATACCGTTGATCAGCAGAAATTATTCGATGGCCGCTCCAGTACTATCGGTATTAAAACATCGTTCCTGGAGCCGCTTTCTGCTACGCTGATGCTGGCGCTTGAATATTCTTATAATAAAAACAGTTCCACTTCGCTGCGCAATACGTATGAAAAAAGCTTTAATGGCAAATACGAGGTACAGGTACCTGAGTTTAGTAATAATTTTGAACTGGATGCCTTTTCACATAGCGCCAACGCCATACTCCGGTTCACTGGTAAAAAATTAAAAGCAGGAATAGGCTCGGGCATCTCTTCTATTAAACTGGGCCTGCTGAACCTTGATGACCAGGTAAAGAATAAATATAAATTTCTGAATGTAACACCCACGGCACAACTGACCTTTACACCAAAGGCACAAACCAATATCGGTATCAACTACCGCGGTACTACCCGGCAGCCAACGATCAATCAACTGCAGCCTTTGCGGGATAATACGGATGAGCTGAATGTGTTTATTGGTAATCCAAATCTGAAAGTGGGATTCAATCATGGTATCTCCATTTATTTCAACCAGTATAAAGTATTAAAACAGGCTGGTATCTGGGGAAACTTTAGTTATAATATAATGGAGAATGCCATTACACAAACCAATACTACTGACCTGTCAACCGGGAAAAGAACCTACTCTCCCGTAAACGTAAATGGGAACAGAAGCTGGAACCTGTGGAGCAATTACAATAAAAGTAACGGGAATAAGAAACCTTATTATGGAGTTGGTTTTAATGGAAATGGCAGCAAGTTCAACAACTTTGTAGATGGAGAAAAGGTGACCACCGACTACTGGAACATGAACCTGGAAATGAACTTCGGCATTTACTCCGAAGAGAAGTACAGCTTTGAGATCAGTCCTAAGATTGGCTATAATTCTTCGAAGTCTTCCCTTTCTACCGGGAATGACAACAACTACTTCATTTATGGCGGCCGCAGTGAAGGCACTTACAGGTTGCCCTGGAAGATGGAGGTCAATTTTGATATCAACATAGATCTCCGGCAGCGTATCAATGCATTTGCAACTAATACCAATCTCGTAGTATGGAATGCCGGTATCTGGAAGAAATTTTTAAAGAAAGATGCTGGTAAGATCAGCTTTACGGTGAATGATATCCTTAACGACAATAAGGGGTTTACCAGGACCATTAACAGCACTTATATTTCAGATGACCGTTTTCAGCGCATCAGCCGTTATTTCCTGCTGCGCTTTGAGTGGTCATTCAACAAAATGCCGGGAGGAGAACAAAAATGATAAAGTCATTCTTTTTAACCGTTTGTCTGTCGTTTGGCTTTCATGCCACGTTTGCACAGACCCGTTTTTTCTCCACCATCAAAGTGGAATTTGAAAAAACAACAAGTGTACGCCAGTTAATGAAAGACCTGCAGGAAGGTAACAGCTGGTTCGAACAAAATAAAGACCGCTACCCGGTGTCTTTACTTAACTATTACGAGTTTACCGGTGACACCAGCAGATCGCTATATAAACCCGGTAAGGACGTTCCGCTTGATCCCCGCTTGTGGTGGCGCCCGGTGGCGGACAAGAATGTAGTGTTCACTGATTTTAAAAAAGGGATAACCATAGCCCAGAAACCGGTGTTTGAAGAAACCTTTTTGATGGAAGACAGTTTGCTTAAAATAAAATGGAAGATCACCAATGATGTAAGAACGATTGCAGGGTATGATTGCCGCAAAGCGATTGGTATCATGAATGATTCGATCACCATTTTTGCATTCTATACAGATGAGTTGCTGGTAACGGGTGGACCTGAAGGGATCCAGGGACTTCCCGGAATGATACTGGGAATGGGCATCCCCCGCTTACACGCCACCTGGTTTGCCACAAAGGTGGAAGTGTTTGATATCAATATGAGTAAAGTTGTACCTGCTACAAAAGGTAAAAAAGTGACCCGGTCCACCATTTCCGGTTCATTGGACAAAGTGCTGAGAGAATGGGGCACCTACGGCAGTAAATTGCTTATCAATTTCCTGATCTGATCATTTTATCAGTTCAAATACAAAACTCTCTTTGGGTTGTATCTCAAATCCTGCTGACAGTTGCTGCGCCTGTCCGGTTATTACGTTGCGCAGTTTACTGAAACCGGTCATTCTTTCTGCAAAGCGGCTCCAATCCGGTTGTATCGCAGTTGTTCCTGTATTGATCATTACCATTACCGTTTGCTTTTTGTCATACCTGAAATAAGTATAGACACCATCCTTTGGCAGGTATTGCATCAACTTACCGGTGGTCAATGCGGAGGAGTTCTTCCTGAAATTGGCCAGCGCTTTTATATGATCAAAGGCCTCGTTCTCCTGTGCGGAGCGTCCGGAAGCAATAAACTTATTCACTCCATCACCCGGCCATCCGCCGGGAAAATCTTTTCGCACCTCCGCATCCGTTGGATCTTTAAAATTCTTCATCAGTATCTCATCACCATAATATAATTGCGGAATGCCTCTTTGTGTCAACAGCAGGTTCATTCCTATTTTAAATCTGGCCATATCCTCTCCCACTACCGAATAAAACCGATCGAGATCATGATTGGTAAGAAAGATACAGTTACGCATCGGGTTCTTATACAGGATATCCTGTGCCAGCACCTGGTAAAACTTATTGGCCCCGTCATTCCATCCAAAAGGCTGGTTCATCAGATCGATAGAAGCAAAGTAAAAAGGGAAATCTGTCACCCCCTGGCAATTATGCTTGAAAGGAACATTCATGTTATTCTCACAGAAATAAGCGCTGTTCGTAACGCTTTGCACCCAGGCTTCGCCAAATACGGTAACAGCAGGAAACTCTTTTAGTAAAGCAGTATTGATATTATTCAGGAAAGCCGGGTCGCTATAAAAATAAGTGTCCACCCTCCAGCCATCAATACCAAATTCTTCGGTGGCCCAGATGGCATATTGAATTAAAAATGCGGCAACAAACGGGTTTCGCTGGTTCAGGTCAGCAAGAAACGGCGTGAACCAGCCATTCACTGTAGTACTTCTGTCTGTTGCCGATGCATAAGGGTCCACCAGCGGCTGATCTTTATAAGAGGTATTGGTATAAGCAGGCCATTGATTCAACCAGTCTTTCATCGGCAGGTCCCTTACAGACCAGTGATCATTTCCCAAATGATTGTACACGGCATCCTGCACGATCTTCATCCCTTTAGCATGTGCAGCATCCACCAGTTTTTTATATGCTTCATTACCGCCAAACCTTCTGTCGGTCTTATACTGATCTGTAAAAGCATAACCATGATAAGTGCTGCGGGAAGTGCCGCCTTCCATGGTGCGGCTCATATCATTTTCCACTACAGGCGTCATCCATACAGTGGTCACACCCAGTTCCTGTAAATAATCCAGGTGGTCCTGCACGCCTTTCAGATCACCACCATGGCGGTCGAAAGGGTTGTTGCGGTCATGACCAATGTCCCGCATATCTTCAAAAAAATCATTGGATGCATCACCATTACTGAACCGGTCGGGCATCAGCAGGTAAATAACATCTTTGGAACTAACACCCTGCACCCTTGTTTTTCCATTCTGAGTACTGCGGGCTTTAAATTCATAGTCGAAAGAACTCCATTCATTCCCGATAATACCACCAAAGGAGAATTTTACTTTTTGCGGTTTGGCAGTCTTCCTTATTTCAAGGTCAACAAAAAGATAATGACGGTTTTCTGCTTTATGGACCTTTAGTACTTTAATATCAGGGCTTGATGATTGAAACACTAATTTATCCACTACAATATTTTTATCACTGTGGATGAGGAGTTGCAGTTTCGGGTTTTTCATACCTACCCACCAGTGAGTGGGATAGATGTCCTGTGCAGTGGCCCCAATTTGAAGAAGACATAGTGATAAGAAGACAAGAATTTTTTTTCTCATACCCAAACCGGTTATTTTTTCTCTTTTACAATCAGGGCACAAACAACACCGGCAAGGCAAAGCAACACTCCGCCAATTAATACGGCAGCAAGCCGGTCATTATGGAGATAGTTCTCCATAACCTTACCAAAAAATAAAGAAGCAATGATTTCAGGTAGTACGATGAAGAAATTAAATATACCCATATAAATACCCATCTTCTCCTGCGGGATAGCCCCTGCCAGCATAGAATATGGCATTGACAATATTGAGGCCCATGCAATTCCCACCATGCTCATGGAGATATACAACATCCAGGGTTCCTGTATGAAATTGACAGATATAAGTCCTAATCCCCCAATCAATAAACAGGCCGTATGAGTGAGTTTCTTTCCCAGTTTACCTACCCAGAACGGGATCGTAAAAGCGAAAGCGAAAGTTACCAGGTTGAGAATGGCCGAAGTATTATTTGCATGCTCCAGTCCCTGGGTATAAACATCACTGTTTGTTTTGGCATCGCCGCCAAATATATCCGCAGCTACACCTGTACTGTAATAAAACCACATGAGGAAAAGACCGGGCCATGTAAGAAACTGTACCACGGCCAACCGCTTCATCTGGTGTGGCATATTCCTGATAGCAGAAAAAATTTCCGTTACAATGTTTCCCTGGTTTTCTTTTTTCAGGTTCTCTTTCCAGTTGGGGTCAGAAGGTGGATATTCTTTACTTCTGAAGACGGTATATAGCACTGCACCCAGAAAAACTGCTGCTCCAATATAAAAAGACCACATGATGTTCATCGGGATACCTCCTGCGCCTTTTTCTCTTGAGATACCAAACCATCTTACCAGCAATCCGGGGAGGAACCCGGCAATAAAAGAAGCCGCACCAATAAACATACTTTGCATGGCATACCCGTAAGACCGTTGCTTCTCATCCAGGTTATCCGCTACAAATGCCCGGAACGGTTCCATACTGATATTGATACAGGAATCGAGTATCCATAATGTACCGGCAGCCATCCAGATGGCGGATGAATTGGGCATGATGAACAGTGCCAGCGAACTTAAGATCGCACCTACCAAAAAGTAAGGTCTTCTTCTTCCAAGGCGGGGATGCCAGGTCCGGTCACTCAGATAACCGATAATGGGCTGAACCAATAAACCCGTCATGGGTGCTGCCAGCCACAGACCAGGAATGGCTTCTGGTTTGGCACCCAGAAATTCATAGATGGCACTCATATTTCCCATCTGCAGGCTCCAGCCAAACTGAATTCCAAAGAAGCCGAAACACATATTCCAGATTTGCCAAAAAGATAAACGGGGCTTGACACCAGTATAAGCTGTGGACATAAGATTTTAGATGACAGATGATAGTTGATAGATGATAGCTCTTTCCATTCGAATTGTTCTATTGAATATTGAAAAAGTTCTTACTGATAATTCATAGATGATAGGTGGTAACGGATAGATGATAGTTCTCCATTGTAAACTATTTCCCAAAGCTTTGCAGCACCCTGGGACTGAAAAAACTATCATCTAACATCTATCCTCTATTATCTATATCACAAATCCATTCGGAACGATCGCTCCTTTCTTGATCACTACGATACCATCTTTCGCGGTGTACAAGGCATGGTCCGTATTTTCCAGGTGACTGCCCCCGTTAATTCGGACATCATTACCGATACGAACGTTCTTATCAAGGATCGCATTTTTGATATAGCATCGGTCGCCCACACCCAATAAAGGAATTCCCTTTTCTGCAGCGTCGGCAATATCCGTCAGCGTTTCATAATAATCACTGCCCATGATGTAGGTGCTTACGATGGTGCTACCATGCCCTACTCTTGAACGGATGCCAATTACGGAATGTTCTATCCGGGATGCATTGAGGATTGAGCCTTCTGCCACCAGTGTTTTCTCCAGTGTGGTACCACTGATCTTTGCCGGGGGCAGCATACGGGAACGGGTATAGATCGTCCGCTCATTATCAAACATATTGAAGTCGGGAATATCTTTTGTAAGATCAAGATTGGCTTCGAAGAAGGAATAGATATTTCCGATGTCTGTCCAGTAGCCGGAATACTGGTAACTGGCCACTTTATACTTATCGATAGATTGCGGAATGATCTCTTTTCCAAAATCAGTAGCGGCTTTAAATTCGTTCTGCAACAGGTCAAATAACAGGTTGCGGTTAAAAATATAAATACCCATCGATGCCAGGTAGATACGGCCGGCCTCTTTCATATCATCACCGGTATCACTTACCCAATCTGTCAGCAGTTCTTTCTTGGGTTTTTCAATAAATGAAGTGATTAGTCCTTTATCGCTTTTCAGGATACCAAACTCCGGAGCATCCCGCTGTGTCACCGGAATAGTAGCCACTGAAATATCAGCTCCTAATGCTTTGTGATTATCGAGCATTTCGGCAAAATCCATCTGGTACAGCTGATCACCGGAAAGGATCAGTATATAATCACTGTCAAATGGTTCGATATGGCGAAGCCCTTGCCTTACTGCATCTGCCGTGCCCTGGTACCAGGTAGGGTTATCGGGAGTTTGTTCAGCCGCCAGGATATCTACAAACGCTTTGCTGAAGGCACTGAAATGATAGGTGTTCTTTATATGCCGGTTCAGTGAAGCAGAGTTGAACTGCGTAAGCACAAACATCCGGCCTATTCCATTATTCAAACAATTGGAAATGGGAATATCAACGAGACGGTATTTCCCGGCAATGGGCACAGCAGGCTTACTTCGGCTGGCCGTGAGCGGATACAATCTGGACCCGGCGCCACCGCCCAATATAACTGATAAAATCTCTCTTGAATGGGTGATAGTTCTTATTGCCATATGAATAGATGATAGATGTGAGATGATAGATGATAATTCATTAAAGTATTATTTTCCCTTTCCTTTTGTAGTTTTCACACTTGCTATAAGCATTTTTAATAATTCAGTAGCATCCCTGATCATAGAATCAAACATTTTCCTGGTAATATAATCAGTGGCAAACAAAAGCTCAAGCCAGTAAATGCTTTCATTCGCTTCTTTTAGTCCGATATTTAGTTTATGCGAAAAGTCTTTTCGACTTTCGGCATGTTCCGCCTCTCTTATTAAAGCCCCTATCGCAGTACCCGAACGCAATAGCTGATTAGACAACTCGTATTCAGAATGCTGTCTTTTCAAATATTTATACAACTTAATAATTCTTACTGCAAAGTCAAAACTTTTACTTTTTAAAATACTATTACGACTCATAAAACATCCTCCGAATTTAAGGTAATTACTTTTGTGAAGGAGTGTTTGTGGTCAAAGAATTATCATCTGTCATCTACCAACTATCATCTCATTTCAAACTTTTGTAAAGATCAATATACTGCTGCGCCGAACTGTCCCAGGAATGATCGATCTCCATCATGTGCCCCCGCATCCAGGTGTAAAGGTCTGGTTTATTAGTATACAGATCGATGGCCCGGCCTACCGAATATGTAATATCCCAAACCGATGCCTTATCAAACCGGATACCAAAGCCCTGCCAGTCGCCCATATCTGTTACTGTATCCCGGAGGCCGCCCACATTCCGCACCATCGGTACGGTGCCATAGCGCAGCGCATACATCTGGTTGAGCCCGCAAGGTTCCACCCGGCTGGGCATCAGCAAAAAGTCGGAACCGGCATAGATCAGGTGACTGAGTGGCTCGCTGTAACCAATATAAGAATTATAATAACCGTTGAACTGGTGCTTCATCTGGTCGAGCCGGTCCTCCAACTCCGGGTCGCCGGAACCAAGCACCAGGAAATTGGCATTGCCATGATGCTGGTAGATGGACTGGCTGATCGCTTCGGGCAACAGGTCGGCGGCCTTCTCTCCCACCAGTCTTCCGATAAAAGAGATCAATGGTTTATCAGGGTCCAGCCCAAATTGCCCCGCCAGTTCTTTTTTGTTTTTTTTCTTTCCTTTATCCACCAGTTCCTTGTCGTAGTTCTTTATGATCATAGAATCTGTCACCGGGTCCCACACCTGTGTATCTATTCCATTCAGCACACCCGAACTTTTTCCCTGCTCATATTCAAACAGGTTTTCCAGTCCATTGGCAGCTTCTTTTAGTTCGTCAAGATAGCTATGGCTGACGGTGGTCACCTTCCAGGCACATTTCACCGCCGAAGCCATAGGGTTAATGTTCTTGTCCCATTCCAGCATGCCCCATTTCCAGGAATCAAATGCCGGCAGCATATAATATTTTTCCCAGCCGATCCAGCCCTGGTATTGTGCATTATGAACAGTGAATACGGTTGGAATATCTGCCAGTTTTTGACGGAATTCAAAACAGTATTTAACCATGAAAGGGATAAGGCCGGTATGATGGTCATGACAATGGATAACATCAGGGCTGTGCTGCCATTTGTTCAGCCAGTCGCAAACCGCTACCTGGAACGCCAGGAAACGTTCGGTATCATCTTCATAACCGTAGATCTTTTCCCTGTCAAGCAGGCCATTGATATCTATAAGGTACAGGTCGAAACCAAGTTTGTTCGTTTTCTCTTTGATCACACTATAGTTGAAAAACTGAGGACCTATATGCTGGGCACCTTCATGCACCAGTTCCCAATTATTATTATACAGAAATTTAGTGCGGTACATGGGCATCACCACTTTTGCCACATGGCCCAGCTCTGCCTGGTATTTGGGCAGGGCACCCACTACATCACCAAGGCCACCGGCTTTGGCTACCGGGTAACATTCTGCTGCTACATGAACTATTTCCATGAAAATAAATTAGTGAATCAGTATTGGAAATGAAATTAAGGTTTTTTGTAAAGCAAACACCATACTAAATGGGATGGACTGGATCGGGTTTTAAAATACCCCTAAACGCCTCCCTCTTTTTTTTGGACAAGCTATCAACAAAACAACCAAGTGTTTTTTTACTGGCAATTAAATTTGTGTTACTTTCAGCACTAATAAAAAACAACGATTGTCATGAGTCAAACCAAACAACCAACGAATTACGGCGCTTTAGGTACCCTTGTCACCGTATTCTTCTTCTGGGGTTTTATTGCTGCGGGAAACAGTGTTTTTATTCCTTTTTGCAAACACTATTTCCACCTGGACCAGTTTCAGAGCCAGCTGATCGACTTTGCATTCTATACTGCCTATTATGTAGGTGCACTACTCCTGTTCATTTTTGGTACTATCGGAGGGAAAGACCTTGTTGGGAAATGGGGATACAAAAAAAGTATAGTGTACGGGCTTCTATTTTCAGCTCTTGGCGCTGCCGCAATGATCCTTGCCGTTAATGGCAACACTTTTGCCGGTATGCTGATCGGCTTATTTATCGTGGCACTTGGTTTTTCATTGCAGCAAACAGCCGCACAGCCTTTCTCAATTACATTAGGAGATCCGGCCACTGGTACGGCCAGGGTAACGCTTGGTGGCGCTGTAAATTCTTTTGGTACTTCCATCGGCCCGTTGATTGTGGCCCTGGCATTATTTGGTACTACGGCTGCTATTACTGATGAAAAGATTGCTTCACTCAGCCTTTCCAAAGTGATCGTTTTATATATTGGCGTAGGCGCATTATTTATTGGGGCAGCAGCGCTGTTCAATTTTTCCAAAAAAGTTCCGCCTGGTATTATAATTGAAAAAACGGAGAGTGGAAACAAAGCATTGTTGATGCTACTGGTAATGACGGTATTATTGGCTGCGATGTTTGTTCCTGTATTTGGCAGTTATCAAAAAGATCTGACAAATGCTCCTGCAACTGAAGTCCGTGCTATGCAGATCTACCGTTTACGCTGGTTGATTGCTGCATTGATCATTGTAGTAGCAGGATTATTGCTTTCAAATCTTAGTGCAAAGAAAAAACCAGAAGGATGGGGTGCCATGCGCTATCCCCAGCTGGTATTAGGTATGCTTGGCATCTTTACTTATGTAGGTGTGGAAGTAGCTATCGGCAGCAATCTTGGCGAGTTACTCAGGCAAAAAGAGTTTGGCGCCCTTTCCGCTTCAGAGGCCACTCCGTATATAATGATGTATTGGGGAAGCCTGATGATCGGACGGCT
>JBEBIF010000447.1:0-2904 GCA_040080515.1 Chitinophagaceae bacterium
GGGGAGTTTGGCTATGGTCAACCGTGGCGGGTACATGGAACCTGCAGTTCAATTATAAAAACAATTCGGTAGGAAGTGCCGCCGCTACCGCATTTGTAATAAACAAATGGCATCATGTGGCAGCGGTAAGGAATAATGGCACCATTTCGCTTTCTATTGACGGAGCTTTCCGTCTTTCTTCAACCGAAGGTACCACCGCCCCCACCTATCCCATCAATATGATTGCCGGCGCTATGGCTTATGGCGGATTCACCCCTCCACGGTATAATCCATTCGGTGGAAAAATAGATGAGATAAGAGTTTATAACCGGGCTTTGACTGTTTCTGAAATAGCAGTGCTGACCCCGTATTCGCTTCCCTTAAAACTTGGTGATTTTACCGCCGCAGGGAAACCCGCAGGCATACAACTGAACTGGGAAACCATCACCGAACAAAACACCTCGCATTTTGAAATTGAAAAAAGTACCGACGGCATTAATTTCTCCTACCTCGGCCGGGTAACTGCTGCCGGAAACTCCACTGATAAACGAACCTATAGTTTTACAGATGTGAACCCCGCCCCCGGTACAAATTTCTACCGGCTGAAAATGGCTGACCTCGATGGCACTTTTACTATGAGCCGGGTGATCGCCGTTAAAAATGGTAGCAACCTGGTCACTATGGAATTGTTCCCCAATCCCGCCAGCGATGTGCTGCAGGTGCAGTTGCCTTCTGCCAAAAAAGAAACCGTAACGCTTTCTATCACTGACGGAATGGGACGGAATATTTACACCAGATCTGTACAATTGAATGAAGGAAATAATGCCGTGAGCATTCCCGTGTTACAGCTAACGAGAGGAATGTATTACCTGGTGCTTGATAATAAAGAAGGAAGACAATCCCGATCCTTTGTAAAACAATAATACAATATAACCGCAGACCTGCCTGCTCGCCTTCGCATAGCTTCAGCGGAGCAAGGTCGGCAGACAGGGGCGGGGAGGTGCTGAGTTCTATAATCTAAAACTGTATTTCTCTGCGTCTCACCGTCTCTGCGGTTATCTATTTCTTCTCTTTCTCAAAACCGGCCTTGAAAAGCCGGTTCTTTTATGCTAACTAAAAGTTAACGACCCCCTTTTTTCACCATTCGTCAGGAAATTGTCACTGTTCAGATAATTAGCAGAAAAATCTTTAGGCTGGCGATTATCTTCGAAGTACGAAGCGCTTAGTAATTACCCTTACACGGGTAACATTAATGTACCGCTTTACGTCATAACCACGTCTGAACGGCTGTTTAGTAACTTTGGAACTATCCGGGCAGGCACTGTTAAAGTATAACCATGAGACTGAAACCAACAACCAACCTTTTCCTTGCCTCTTTTTTATTGTTATCGGTAAATGCGTTTGCCCAAACTGCTGCGCCGAAACAATTACCTGCCCAAAGAACCACCAAACCCGTAAAGATCGACGGGCTTATCAATGATGAAGCCTGGAAAGATGCGGCCATTATGAAAGACCTGGTGGAGTTTCGTCCCAAAGTAGGCGCTCTGGAATCGAATGAAAACAGGACCATCACTTACCTGATGTATGATGATGAAGGTATTTATTTCGGCGGCTATTGTTATGAACGTACCAAAGACAGCATTGCCACCGAACTGGCCGGCCGTGACGGTTTTGGCACCAACGATTATATCGGCCTCATCTTCGATACCTATTATGATAAACAAAACGGTTTCGAATACTTTGTTACCCCGCTTGGTGAACAATGGGATGCAAAAATGAACAGCAACGCCGGCAACAATGAAGACCCGGAAGATTTTTCCTGGAACGCTGTCTGGAAAAGCGGTGCTGTGATACACAATGACGGCTGGAGCTTTGAAATGTTCATCCCCTACTCCGCTATCCGCTTTGGTAAAAAAGAGGTGCAGAACTGGGGAATGAATATCACCCGGCGCAGAAGAAAAACAGAACAGCAATATACCTGGAACCCTATTGACCCGAATATAAACGGCTTTTTGACACAGGAAGCCCTGTGGACAGGCATCACCAATATCAAACCCCCGTTACGGTTACAGTTCTCCCCTTATTTCTCCACTTATGTCAATCATTTTCCTTCACCTGCAGCTGGTGAAAAAGAATGGACCTCATCGGTGAATGGCGGTATGGATGTAAAATACGGTCTTAATCAGGCCTTTACTTTAGATGCCACACTGGTGCCGGATTTCGGACAGGTACAAAGCGATAACAAAGTATTGAACCTTACTCCTTTCGAGATAAAATATACAGAGAACAGACCTTTCTTTACTGAAGGAACAGAACTTTTTAATAAAGGAGGCCTCTTCTATCCCAGGCGGATCGGTATTGACCCGATACTGCTGCATGATGTGGATGACTACTCCGGGTCCAATGATAAGGTCATCAAGAACCCCGGTGAATCCAAACTGATCAATGCCACTAAAATTTCAGGAAGAACGCAAAAAGGCCTGGGCATTGGTGTATTAAATGCCATTACCAATACCCGCTACGCCACACTCGAAGATATCAATACTAAAGACCGGCGGAAAGTGGTGATCGATCCGCTTACCAATTACAGTGTGATCGTACTGGATCAAACCATAAAGAATAATTCCAGCCTTTCACTGGTCAATACCAATGTAATGCGGAGTGGTAGTGACTATGATGCGAACGTGACCGCAGGCCTCTTCAGTCTGAATGATAAAAAGAATACCTGGAATGTAAGTGGTAAAGCTGCCTTTAGCAACCTGATCGGCTATCTTCCAGGTGGAAAAACACAAACCGGGTACAGTCACAATGTTTCTTTTGGCAAAACCAGCGGCCGTTTCAATTTTAATGTCGGACAAGAGTTGATCAATAATGATTTTAACAGCAACGACCTGGGTTATTTTACCCAGCGAAATTATATTGACC
>JBEBIF010000075.1:0-12509 GCA_040080515.1 Chitinophagaceae bacterium
CTGCCTGGTTTGGCGCCGGTTTCTTTTTCAGATCATTCCGGGTGGATGTTACCAGCAGCTATCATCCGCAGTTAGGCATTACTCCCGGTCTTCTATTGATCTTTAATTTTAAAAGTGAAAAAAAGTGAAAAACCTATTGCTGCTATTATTCACCCTTCACTATTCATTATTGATCGCTGGCCAGGAAATTCCGGTAAGTACCGAACAGCAATTAGAAAACCAATCCGATGCCGACCAGTCAGAAACAGAGGATGATGCATTACTGCAGGAACTGGAGCAGTATAAAAAACATCCGCTGGACATTAATACGGCTGATGCAGATGAATTGAAGCAATTACAAATTATCAGTGATCTGCAAATTGCCAGCCTTATTTCTTATCGTTCTCTATTGGGAAAGCTGGTCAGTATATATGAATTGCAGGCGGTTCCTTTGTGGGATATTTCAACCATAAAAAAAATAGCGCCGTTCATTACCACCTCACCACCACTTTCACTGGCAGCAGAGATGGGAAAACGGTCCAGGGATGGAGAACATAGTTTCCTGCTCCGGGTATCGCAGGTGCTGGAGCGGTCTGAAGGATACAGCAATGGTCCCGCTGAAAACAAGTACCGGGGAAGTCCGCAGCGGATCTTCTTCCGGTACCGGTATAATTATAAAAATGTGTTGCAGTTTGGAGTAACGGGTGATAAAGATGCCGGCGAACAATTTTTTAAAGGAGCTCAAAAAAAAGGATTTGATTTTTATTCGGTTCACCTCTTTGCCCGGAAGATGGGACTGATACAAGCATTGGCTATCGGAGATTTTACGGTCAGTATGGGACAAGGACTGATACAATGGCAGGGGCTGGCGTTTAAAAAAAGTTCATTGGTAACCGGTATAAAAAGACAGTCAGCCGTATTGCGGCCTTACAGCTCTGCAGGAGAATTTTATTTTCACCGGGGCGCCGGTATCACTATAAGAAAAGGAAAATGGGAAGCGACCGCATTTGCATCCCTGCGAAAACTGAATGCGAATTTTGTTATTGATACAGTGAACCAGGAAGATTATATTTCTTCTTTTCTCACTTCGGGTTATAACCGTACGTCCAATGAAGTTGCAGATAAAAATAAACTGGCACAAACCAGTTTTGGTACCGCCATTCAATATAGGAACAGGAAATGGCATATCGGGGTCAATGCAATTAATTATCATTTTTCATTGCCGGTGCATAAAAGGGAGGAGCCCTATAATTTATATGCGATCAGCGGAAAGAACTGGTACAACCTGGGTGTTGATTACAGTTATACCCGAAAGAACATTCACTTCTTTGGCGAAGCAGCAGCGGATAAAAATTTCAATACCGCATTTATCAATGGGTTGCTTATTAGTGTGGATGCACGGGTGGATATGGCAATAGGATACCGCAGTATCAGCAGTGCTTACCAATCTGTTAATGGCAATGCTTTTACAGAAAACACCTATCCCACCAATGAAACAGGTATGTATGCAGGCATCACCATACGACCGGCCCCGCAATGGCAGATAGATGCTTATGCTGATCTGTACCGGTTTCCCTGGCTGAAATACCAGGTGGATGCACCGGCTGTCGGTCGTGATTTTTTAATACAACTTACTTATAGGCCAAATAAACAGTTGGAGGTATATAGCCGGTTCAGAAATGAATCGGAATCTGCCAATCAGCCGGACAACAGCAGTGTTACCAATTTTTTGGTGACAAAACCCAAACAGGGATGGAGAACACAGACAGGGTACAGGATCAGCAGCGGTGTTACTATAAGAAACCGGGTGGAGCTGCTCTGGTATGATAAGCGGGGTGAAAACAGGGAGACGGGCTTTCTCACCTTTGCCGATATTATTTATAAACCGCTGTTATCGCCTTTTGGCGGGGTGGTGCGCCTGCAATATTTTGAAACGGATGGCTATAATTCCCGTTTGTATGCCTATGAGAACGATGTATTATATAGTTATAGCATCCCGGTGTTTTCTGAAAAGGGGTTTCGCTACCACGTTACTCTAAGCCTGGATGTAGGTAAAAAGCTCAGTTTCTGGCTTCGCTGGGCGCAAACGGTTTACCCGGGAAAGAAAGAAATAGGATCGGGGCTGGATAATATCGCTCAAAACCGGAAAACGGAGGTAAAATTGCAGGGCCGGCTGGTATTTTGAGCCGGATTTTGAAAAGAGCGTAATATTTTTAGCCCCTTTTAAGTATTTGTTAAAAAAATTTTTACCTTGCGGCAGCACTTTAGAAGGCACCCGTGTCTTTACGAGACGCCTTATCCTCAAAAAACCAAAACGCCTTACCCTGGAAAATGCAACTGATTTCACTGATTATCAATGCTTTTAAATCTTAAAAATTAACGTTAACATGAGAAAAATCGCATCACTGTTCACGATGCTTTTGCTGTTTACAGCATTTGCATTTGGTCAGAACCGGACGATTACCGGTACTGTGACCGATGAAAAGGGCGACGCTTTGCCCGGCGCATCTGTAAGAATTAAAGGAACCCGTACTGGTGTGGCTGCCGACAATAACGGCCAGTTCCGCATTCAGGCAAAGACAGGAGACATTTTAGTGGTTTCAGGCGCAGGTCTGGAAGCTATTGAAACTACTGTTGGAACCGGAAGTTCCGTTACGATCCAGGTTAAAAGAACTGTTCTGGCAGGTACTGAGGTAATTGTTACTTCTCTCGGTCAAACCCGCCAGGCAAAAGAGCTTGGATTTAGTACTGCCAAAGTAAAAGCTGCTGAATTGACAGCTGCAAAATCTGTAAACCTTCAAAACGGTCTGACTGGTAAAGTTTCCGGTCTGAACGTTCAAACAATCAACAGTGGTGTATTTGGTGATACCCGTCTTACATTAAGAGGTATCCGTTCATTGACTGGTAACAACCAGCCAATGCTGATCCTTGATGGTGTGCCCATTGCGCTTAACTATTTAAGCTCAATCAACCCCAACGACATCACAGACGTTAACATTCTGAAATACGCTTCTGCCACTGCCATTTATGGTCCTGATGGTGCAAACGGAGCGTTGGTGGTAACCACTAAGAGAGGAACAAAATCAAAACCAAGTGTAAGTTTTGGTCATACAGTACAGGTAGAAAGAATTTCTTACGAACCTGAATACCAAACACAATTCGGTTCCGGCTCATCTGTAGATATTTATGGTTATGGTGTTTATGACCCCATTGAGAACCAGTGTTATGGTGATGAGTTCGATGGTTCTCTCCGCCAGATTGGCCGTGATGGTCCAAATATTGACCCGTCAACCGGACTACATGAGCAATATTTAGTTGAGTACAGAGCTCTTCCAAAAGAAAAACGTAATTTCTATAATACAGGTGTTACAAACCAGACAGACGTATCTTTCTCTACTGGTGATTTCTACCTGAGTGCTCAGAATGTACTGATCCAGGGTGTTCAGCCAAAAGATCAGAACCGCAGGGTTTCAATTCACATGGCTGCAAACAAAGAATATGGCAGCAAATTCAAAGCTTCTTATAGTGTTAACTATACTAAAGGAAACTATGATGTTCATGCCGGTGAGCTTTTTGGTAATGGCCGTGACTATGTAGCACAGTGGAACCTGACCAATACCCCAATGCAAATTCCGATCACCCGCTTCAAAGACTGGAGAAATGATTATTGGGCCAGCCCTAATGGTTTCTATAATGACTATTATTACAACCCTTATTGGGCAATTGATAATTTCAGACAGTCAGGCCGTTCAGAAGATATCTTTGGAAACATAGAGCTGAACTTCAAAGCCAACAGCTGGCTGAATTTCACTTATCGTTTGGGTACTACCATTACCAATACTTCTTCTAAAGCAACTGCAGGTGAATTTACCTACAGCCTTTTTGCAAAAGCAAGTGGTAAAGCAACTGCTCAATCAGGAGATCTGCCTTCACAGGTTATTGATGGTATCAATACTTCAAGCCGTCTGAACTCTGAGTTTTTTGCAACTGCAAGAAAATCATTTGGTGATTTTAAACTGAATGTACTGGTAGGCCAGTCTTTCAGAGAAGATAATTCTAAATCGATCAATGTAGGAAGCAACAACCTTGCCTTCCCTGAATTGTTCAACATTGTTGGTGCTAAAGGAGATCTGACCACCCGCAATGAAGGAATTACGAAACAAAGGCTGATGCGGATATTTGGTAAAGTGGGAATTGATTATAACGGATGGGCTTTTGCAGAATTGACCGGAAGCTATGATATCTCCAGTAAGTTGTATGATCCTTTTAATGCAAAAGGATTTGGAAATACTAATTTCTTCTATCCCGGTGCGAACGTTTCCTTTATCTTAAGTGAGGCTATCCCCGGACTGAAAAACAGCAAAGTTCTTTCTTTCCTGAAAGTTCGTGCTGCTTACTCTAAAACAGGTAACGTAAACCTGGGTGCTTATGAACTGGAAAACAGGTTTAACCTTGGTGGTGGATTCCCTTACGGAACACTGGTAGGTTATACTTCAAGCAACCTGCTGCGTCTGCCTCTTTACGAGCCAGAATTTGTTAAGAATACAGAAGTGGGTATCGAATTGGGCTTCCTGAAAAACAGGATCAATTTCGAGTTCACTGCTTATACACAGGATAACTCCAACCAGATCGTTGATGTGTCTTATTCCGGTGCTACAGGTTATACACAAGCACGCCTTAATGCGGCGGCTTTCACTAACGAAGGACTTGAATTCGACCTGAGATTAACGCCGCTGGTTAAGATCCGCAACGTATCTATTGATGTTAAAGCCAACTATACATTACAGCGTAACGAGGTAACTAAGATCATTGAAGGTGTTGATCAGCTGGGTATCGGTAATGCCAACTATGTAATTGTAGGCAAATCTGCTTATGTATTCCAGTTAACTGACTATGCAAGAGATGACCAGGGCCGTGTTATTGTAAACGCTACAACTGGTTTCCCTACAGTTGACCCAACTATCAAGCCTTTTGGCCAAACTGCTCCTAAGCATTTATTAGGGTTGAACCTGTCTCTTAACTGGAAGAATTTGTCTTTCAGCGTAGTAGCAGACTATCGTGGTGGCAACCAGATCTATGTGGGTAACTGGGCTAGTGGTAACGACTTCTCCGGTATCTCTAAAAGAAGTGGACAAAACGGACGCCGGGCCTTCATTTTCCCGAACTCGTCTTATTTTGATGGAACAAAGTATGTAGAAAACACTTCGATCTATACCAATGGTGGTTACAATTTCTGGTCTCAGGCTGTAAACACAACTGCTAATACTAACTACCTTGTTAGTGCAGATTTCTGGAAGATCAGGGAGGCAAGCCTTAGCTATAACATGCCGGCTAAATGGTTCGCATTTACCAAGAATGCTGTTAAAGGGGCTACATTTACTGTTAGCGGAAGAAACCTGTTTATGTTCCTTCCAAAGACAAATGAGTTCACTGACCCGGAATTTTCTAACACCACAGACAACGCTTTAGGTGTTACTAACGTTAACTCATTACCACCGACAAGAATTTTTGGTGCCAGCCTTAATATCCAGTTATAATATATAAACTCTTTAAGATATGAAACTGAAAAAAATAATATATAGCCTTCCAATTGCTGCAGTACTTGTACTGGCGGCAACCGGCTGTAATAAGGACAAATTTAATATTAACCAGAACCCGAATAACCCAACGGACAGCACCGTTACCTACGATGTGATACTGCCGGCAGCATTACATGGTACAGGTACGATAGTTGCCAACCAATGGGGCTCTATCCAAAACTGGATGGGATTCTGGGCCAGGTCTGGTACATATGCTCCTAACGTAATTGAGGAGACCTACCAGATCACCACCACCTTTGGAAATGGTGTATGGAACAACTGTTACGACAATGCGTCTGATTACCAGGTGGTGATCAACAAAGCTTCAGTAGCAGGAGCCGGTTTTTATGAGGGTATTGCCCGCATCATGAAATCACACAACTTCCAGATACTGGTGGATGTATATGGCAACGTTCCGTATGTAGATGCATTGAAAGGTAGTGCCAATCCTACTCCTAAGTATGATAAAGGAATAGATATCTATAAGGCGTGCCTGAGGGATATTGATGCCGGCATTGCGCTTATCAAAGCTGCATCGGTTACCACATCAAATCCTAATAAGAATATTGCTACAAACGATATCATGTTTGCTGGTAATAAAACCATGTGGTACAAATTTGCCAATACCCTGAAACTGAGAATGCTCATTCATGCGTATGCGGTGGCTGGTATCGATAAGGCAGCCGAAATGGCGATAATTAACACAGAAGGAAGCGGATTTTTGAGTGCTGGTGAAAATGCACAGGTTCAGCCTGGTTACACTTCTGCCAAGCCTAATCCATTCTACAATAGTTATAAGGCAAACACTGCCGGTAGCCAAACGGCCAATAACGTGTATTTCAGGGCCAATAAATGGGGTATCGGATATTATGAAGTGGATGGCGACCCCCGCAGATCTGGTCAGCGTACGTATGAGGCCGGAACCGGTGGTTTGGTTGGTGTAGAGTATGGTTTACCTCCTATTACTGCAAATGCCTCTACGGTGTTAGCAGGTATAGGCCCTGGTATTTATAAAGCGAATACGTCACCCCAGGCGGTTCTTACTTCTGCAGAAAGCTATTTCTTAAGAGCTGAAGCAAGAGAAAGAGGCTGGATCACTTCCGGCGCTACTGCTCAATCGCTGCTGGAATCAGGTATATTAGAAAGCTTTACTTACCTGGGTGTAGCTTCACCTGCCAGTGCACTGTCAGCTTATCTCAGCTTCAATTCTGGTTATCCGGATGCTGATTATACTGCTGGCCCGATTGCACCTGGTTATCCTGGTGGTGGTATCGCTACTATTTTGTCTCAGAAGTGGTTTGCTTTGAACGGTGTAAATACACTGGAAGTTTGGTGCGATTGGAGAAGGGTTCCGTTCTCTTCAGTAGCTACATTAGCAGGGGCCTCTACCACTAACTTTACTTATGGAACAACGGGTGGATATACCGCCGGACCCACTATTTCCGTGTCACCACAGTTACCTCCGGGAACAAAAATTCCTGTGAGATATTTGTATCCGCAGACAGAGTATAACTATAATTCTGCGAATGTTGGTGGTGAGGGTGCGATCAACCAGTTTTCCAGTAAAGTTTTCTGGGATATAAATTAATTTAATACACCTTAAAATCAGAAACATGAAAAAAATTCTTTTAAGTGCTTCTCTTTTTACATCCCTGGCCCTTCTCCTGACCAGCTGTTTAAAAGATAAAGGGTTTGATAATAATACCTATGGTATTAATAGCCCTGGCACACAACCTCCGGGAGTTGGATTCCCGCTATCATCTAAAACCCAGGCTTTTGGATTGAATGTTAGTGCGTCCAATCAGCCAGTTGATGGATACGTATATGTAGCCATTGAATCAGGTCAGCCGGCTTCTTCAGATGTGCATCTTACACTTACTAATACCAGCACTGCTGCAATAGCTGCTTATAATACCACTAATGGATTATCTGGTTCAAGCGCTGTTCTGGAATTGCCAGCCGCATTATATAATGTAGCGCTTACCATGACAATACCTGCAGGTTCCCGCAATGTACAGGTGCCTATCAATGTTACCAATACCACATCGCTGGATCCAAACCGTTCTTATGCTTTGGCATTCGGTATTTCTGCTGTTGACGGTGGTTATACTATTGCAAGTAACATGAAGAACCTGTTTATCCTGTTTAGTATTAAGAACAGGTTAGACGGACATTACGAAATAACTGGTGCAGCATTACGTGCCGGCGACCCTGCTTTGACAGGTGATGTTGGTGTTTATGAAAGAGATCTCGCCACTGCAGGTGCTAACTCAGTACAATGGGAAGGTTCTGTATTCTGGGGAGGCCAGCTGTCTCAGCTTCCTGGTGGATATGAGCCGCTTATCACTGTGGATCCTGCTACTAACCTGATCACATCAGTTGGAAGTGTAAGTGGAATTTATATGACCGCACCAATTGTAAGAACAGATATCATTGGAACAACTCAGCGGTACGATCCGGGTAGTAAAACACTTTATTTTGAATTTTCTTATGGTGGTGGACCTACATCCAGGTTATTTACTATTAAAGCCAGGTATTTAGGACCCAGATAATTTTTTTTGAATCAATTTTTCAAAAGGGCTGTTTTTTAACAGCCCTTTTTTGTTGCCGGAAATGACTGTGCATTGTTTTCTGTACTTTTGAAGAGTTAAAATAAATGTTATGAAAGCAATGCGCACTGTTTTACTCATATGTTTTTTTATTTCAACTGCTGATCTTTCATTTGCCCAGATAACGCAACCTGTAGGAGGGACGCCATATACACCAACTCATACTTATACGGGATGGACCGATCCGGCATTGAACCATAACAGGCTATTACAGCAGCGTAATGAGGAAGGAAAGTATAAACTGATCGGTGCTTATAAAGTAATTGGCAGCTCTTTTCTCTTTGGTGAAAAAAATAAGGGAGATGTTTTTTCTGCAACGGAAAAAGCATATAATATTTCAGTCAGTTATAATACTTTTAACCAGGAACTGGAATTTTATTCAACCTCAAATCCCGACAAGCCACTGGTAAAGGAACCAGGTTCGCTTGACTCGTTCATCATTCAGCAAAATAAGGAGCTTGGAATTGGCAATCCCCTCAAATTTATCTATGGCCCTTTACTCGGTACCTCCGATAAATCTTATTACCTGGAAGTAGCTGCCGGGGAGCGGTTTACTTTATATAAACGCTACAAATCAGAACTGGATTATGTATCTACCAATTATGTACAGTCAGAACTCCGGCAGTTTAACCTGGAATATGTTTATTTCTATGCCGATAAGGAAAGCAAAGGGTTAAAGAAGCTGAAGATCAATGCCAGTGCTATCATAAAAGAGTTCAAATCAGTGAAAGACCTTTCCGGCATTATAAACAGTGATAACCTTACCGTAAACCAGGAAGACGAACTCCGGAAGATATTTGAAGCGCTTAATTCAAAATAACCAGCGGGTTAACTTTTATCCAACTTATATTTAAATATGACCGATCAGCCCAATAATCCCAACCAGCTAAACATTGAAATTTCTGAAGAAGTAGCAGAAGGCAGCTATGCCAACCTGGCCATTATTACCCATTCGCATGCCGAATTTGTAATTGACTTTGTGAATGTAATGCCGGGCACTCCCAAGAGCAAGGTAAAATCAAGGATCATCCTTACGCCACAGCATGCCAAACGATTTATGAAGGCAATGACAGAAAACATACAGAAGTATGAAGCCATCAACGGGCCTATAAAAGACCTGGAAGAAATACAACTCCCTATGAATTTTGGCGGACCGACAGCGCAAGCGTAGAAGAGAGATGACAGATGATAATTAATAGATGATAGTTCTTCAACTTTCCAGAGCATCAGTGCTTTGAACTTTTCCTTATCAAGGATCTTTTTTTTGATTCAGAAGATGATAAATAGAGTAAACGGCTTTTGCATTAGCACAACTATCGTCTATCATCTGTCAACTATCATCTAAAGAGTTCCTTCATCCGCAAAACTATAATACCCGTTTTCACTTACGATGATGTGATCCATCAAACCGATATCGAATAACCGGGCGGCTTCTTTTATTTTGGCTGTCAGTTGCCTGTCGGCATTACTGGGTTTCAGGCTGCCGGAGGGATGATTGTGACAAAGGATGATATTGACCGCATCTTCCTCCAGCGCTTTTCTGAGAATGATCCTGGGGTCGGCAACAGTGGCCGTAATGCCCCCCGTACTAATGATCTCAAAATGCCTCACCTTGCTGGCCTGGTTCAGGTACAGCACTGCAAACACCTCTTGCCGGTAGTCTTTTAATTTGTCTTGGAGGTACCGGGCAATGTCGGCGCTGCTTTTTATAACTGATTTTTTAATGGGAAGGGTATCTTGCCGCCGTCTTCCCAATTCCAGTGCGGCAGAAATAGCAACAGCTTTGGCCTCTCCGATACCTTTGACCTTTACAAGGTCCTTTACAGACAATTTTCCCAGCTCATGCAGGCCGTCTTTAGCAAGTTTCAGCACATCTTTAGCAAGGTCAAGGGCCGTTTTTTCCCTGTTACCGTTTTGGATAAGTATAGCCAGCAGCTCAGAGTTGCTGAGTGATTCTGGACCATTGGATAGTAGTTTTTCTCTTGGGCGGTCGTCTTTTGCCCATTGTTTAATAGAGTACTTGTGCTCTTGCATAGAACAAGTATAGCTAATATTTTTATTATCGCAATACCCGGAAGGGTTTGCACAGAATGACCAACGCAATATCCAAACCAATTGAAAAACACAAACCAGTATTTATGAAAACCAAGACGTTCACCCCGGTGGGCTCCCTTCACCCCATATTGTTTTTTGCGGTAGTGTACATAGTGGCCCTGTTCCTTTCTGTCTTCATTTGTTCATCCCTTTTTTATAGTTGTAATGCCAGCGCCAGCCAAACAAGCAGCACTGGATCAGCGCCTGTAAAAAGCCCCGCAACGCCCCTGCAACCTGCGACAACGACAGTTGCCATGCGGTAAAAAGGTTTATTCTCCAATTCTATACATAACACCGGCATTGGCGCTGGTGCAATGGTCTGTACTTATGGTTTCAGCGGAGTTTTTTTGTTAATGCTATACCTGAAGTAGTATCTTCGCCGCACATTTTTCAGACATGCAAACAGCTAAAATCTTCGCCGGAACAGGCTCACAACAGCTGGCCGAGCAAATCTGCAAAAGATACGGTACCAAACTGGGAAGGGTCAATATCCAGCGCTTCAGTGATGGAGAGATAAGCCCCATATTTCTTGAAAGTGTGCGGGGAGATTATGTTTTCCTTGTCCAGAGTACTTTTTCGCCGGCCGAAAACCTGATGGAACTGCTGCTCATGATCGATGCGGCCAGAAGAGCCTCTGCCTACAAAGTAATAGCCGTTATTCCCTATTATGGGTATGCCCGGCAGGACCGGAAGGACCGCCCCAGGGTAGCTATCGGCAGCAAGCTGGTTGCCAATATGTTAGTGGCTGCCGGGGCCGACAGGGTCATCACAATGGACCTGCATGCACCCCAAATTCAGGGCTATTTTGACATACCGGTGGACCACCTGGACAGCCATGCAGTTTTTATCCCTTACATAGAAAATCTGCGGCTGGAAAACCTTACCTTTGCCGCCCCCGATGTAGGAGCAACAAACCGCATCCGGGAAATTGCCAGTTATTTTAATGCTGAAATGGTGATCTGCGACAAGCACCGGAAAAGGGCTAACGAGATCGCCAGCATGGTGGTGATAGGAGATGTGACGAACCGGGATGTAGTGATCATCGATGATATCTGTGATACCGGCGGCACCCTGGCAAAAAGCGCAGGTCTTTTAAAAGAAAAAGGGGCAAGGAGTGTAAGGGCCTTAATTACACACCCGGTGTTGAGCGGAAAGGCTTACGAAAATATCGAGAACAGTGTGCTGGAAGAGCTGATCGTATGCGATACGATACCGGTTAGAAAAGAAAGCCAGAAAATAAAAGTGCTGAGTGTGGCCGAACTTTTTGCAGTAGCGATCCGCAATGCATATGAGAATAAGAGTATCACAAGCTTATTCATTCATTCGCAGCGGAGAGATAAGTAGCGGTTCAAGGTTTGAAGTTTCAGGTTTAACGTTCAGCAAAGAACATTTAGATCTAAAGCCCAACCTTAAACCTTAAACATGTAAACTTTAAACGTAAATAAAATGAAATCAATTACAATCGAAGGTAGTCTGAGGACCGGATTCGGGAAAACTGCCACCCGGCAACTCCGCTCTCAGGAACTGGTGCCCGGTGTAATTTATGGCGGCTCACAGGAGATCAGCTTTCAGGCTCCTGCTGCAGCTTTCAGAAAATTAGTGTACACACCCAGCTTCCAGATCGCTGAAGTAATATTGGAAGGTAAAACGTACAGAACGATCCTGAAGGATCTGCAGTTTGACAAGATCGATGAGAAACTCATTCATGTGGACCTGCTGGAACTGGTGGAAGACAAAAAAGTGATCGCCGAAATTCCGCTGAAATTCGTAGGAGTTTCAATAGGAGTGAAAGATGGCGGTAAACTGATCACCAAAATGAAATCGCTGAAGGTAAAAACATTTCCAAAATACCTGAAAGAGCAAATTGAAGTGAATATTGATAACCTGGAACTGAATGGCAACATCCGGGTGGAAGACGTGAAGATTGATAATTATGAAATTCTCAACTCTCCCCGTATTCCAGTTGCTTCTGTGGTATTGACAAGGCAATTGAAACAGGAAGAAGCAACTGCTACTCCTGCTGCCGGAGCTGCTGCACCTGCTGCTGCCGCTGCTGCACCTGCCGCTGCTGCGCCTGCTGCCAAAGCTGCAGCCAAAGGAAAGAAATAACTTTCTTGCTGAAATAATCCAACCCGTCCCGCCTTCCGGTGAGACGGGTTTTTCATTGACTAAATCCGATATTTGAACTAAGTAATTATTGTATGAAGTACCTGATCGTTGGTTTAGGAAATATTGGAAATGAGTATGC
>JBEBIF010000448.1:0-2898 GCA_040080515.1 Chitinophagaceae bacterium
TACCTATCCCGGTCAGGGTGGAACACAATTTGGCTTCCGGGGAATCTATCATGAAATACTGCTGAACGAACAGATCATCAAAACATCAGAATTTGAAGGGCTGCCACAAAAAGTAGATCCCGTACTGGAAAAAACAATTTTCGAGACCATTCCGGGTGACAGGTGCAAAGTGACCATCCATACTATTTGCCCATCTGTGGGATACCGGGATAATATGATCGCAGCGGGTATGGAACCGGCTTTAGCAACCACACATGCACAACTGGATACGTTACTAACTTCTTTAATAGATAAAAAATAAATATCTGAAACAAACCCTTTTTACCAATGATCTCCCTAACAAGAAAATCCTTGTGGAACGGAAATTTGGATGCATTGCTGGTGCAATAGAAAAATCAGGGAGCCAGGGTCTTGTCATTCCGGTGTTTCCTCCCCGGCATAAAAAGGCCCTGAAAGATTGAATATCCACTACATTGATGAAACAAAGCAGCTGCTTCCCTCCCACATTCTGCCTATTTGATAGTGAGATGAATTCTTTACTTTTAGAGAAGCCGTTCCGTATATCAAATACTGCAAAATAAAAATAGCATGAATCTTCCTGAAGAGTACAAAACAAAAAAGCACCTGCTATATGAGTTGATCGGCGCAGGCCTGGTACTGATTCAGCTGATCATACAGCTTGCCCAAAGATATATCCGCTACGACTGGCTGGTGGATTCCCTTTGGATCTTATCAGCGGTCCTGCTCATTCTACCACCGCTGTTGAAAGGCAACCCATCAATCAAATTTCCCGGATGGTGCACTGCACCTGCTACACCCCTGTTATTGTCCCTCTATTTATTCCTGTATCATTTGCTGGCGGTACTGTTGTCGCTCCGTTATGTCCGTGCTACCATCCTGCTTTTTATTGCCTGCACTTGTTTATATGGACTTTCCTTATTCCTTCGGGCCAAAGAAGAAGGCATTGTGCTGAAAGAACTGCAGTGGAAGAATTTACTCCGCTACCCGCACTGGCCATTGACGGTTGCCCTTATACTTTGCCTGCTTGCTTTATTTCTCCCTATGACCAAAATAGATTCCCTGCGCAGTTATTACGGTATGCAGTATGGTTATAATGCCTATAGCGGCTGGGGATACAATAACTGGGGGTATAATTATTATGGCACCACCGTACTGATCAAGGGACATATGGCATACTGGGGCCATTTTGCCTGTTTGTTGCTATCGTTCCTGCTGGTGTTTCATATTGTAAAGGCAGCGGGTAATAAGTTATATGCCCAATTGGATATGATCTTTAAAATATCCGTGGTGGTTATTTTCGCCTGGTGGTTATTTGGCGCCAAGGGCTATAATGCTTTAAAAGGTTTTGGTTCTATTTTATTCATACCCGGTATATTGCTGATGGCAGCGGCTGTGTATATACCTGACAAATTGGGTGAACTGGTGAAGAAGAAAGGATTGGTGAAATAGTTGAAAGTGATTTGATGCGGGACTGGAAGTCACGCATAGCGAGGGGATTGGAAGACTCGTATAGTGGGATAACGATGAGTGAATACAATATGGTGCTAAAGCCCTTGATAAAACAATTCAACTACACATCAAAAAGGGGCAAAAATGGCAAAAAAGGGGATGTTCCGGAGTACATCACAGGGTGTTCTGAAGTACATCATTCGGAGTTCTTTAGTACATAAGTCGGAGTTCCGGTGTACATATATAGGGTCTCAGGAGATACATACATGGGTGTTCCCGGGTACATTAGAAGCAGTTCCAGAGTACATATACAGGGTCTCAGGAGGTGCCTGTGTGGATGTTTTTAGAGAGGTGCATGGGTGTTCTGAACTCCGGTATATCTGGTATCAATTCGCAGAATAGGTTGTTTTCCAGCTATTTAGTGCATTTTCAGCAGAGAGGAAGAATTACTCCCTGTTAATAATGTCATTGATGATCTTAATGTGATGATGTGTATGAATGGCAATTACCCGGCGTGCCTGCTTTACCCGCACATCACCAAAAACGGGGTGTGTAAAAAATTGGTCCTGGCCTAGCTTCTCAAACAGTCCCACCTTCTGTTTTGCTTTTTCCAGCAAGCCGGTGATATTGGCCACACTTGTATCTGCAGCAGGCCTTACAGAATCGGGTACTTTGGCCCCGCCCCTTGGAATTTTTCCTAACGCTAAAACGAAGGAACGTTTCAGATTGAATTTCCATTTATAATCTGCCGGGTTAGAATGTTCAACAGCGCTTATCATTTTTACTAATGCCAGCAAACTATGTTCAATGTGCCATCCAACAGCTACCTGTGATACAGCTTCGTTCTTTTGCTCAACGAATGGCAGCTTATTTTCCAACTCATTTAATAAAGCAGCAAGGCTTTTCATTTGTTTTCTTTTGGCAAACTTAGGGAAAGAAGGGATTAGGAATTCTGTTGGCGCATGGCGGGGATAAAATAATGATTCGGAAGTAAAAGCCTGACCCACAGGAAGCGAAAACAATATGGGGCTAAAGCCCTTCGACAAACAATTCAATTGCCACGGCCTTAAGGCCGTGGCAACTCAGGCTACTCCGAATTGGCTTTAGCCAAAAGACAAACCACAGATCACATTGCCACAGGTGATAAAATAACGATGCAGGGTGGAAGTCTGATATACAGGAACAAAATTCAAGACTTTGAGAAGTTGAAGATTCATTTCCTGGATGAACCACAACTACCCTGCTGTTTTTATTTTTCTAATTGGTTGGGAGGATTCAGAAGAACCGGGGGATGAAAAAAATGTCTGATTTAGTATTTAAGCCAATCTACTATTGCACAATTCATTTTTTGCAAATCACCTTTTACGAATTTATATCGGATATTTTTTTTTCTTGTTCCATCTTTATACATTACATCAACCCTCGTAT
>JBEBIF010000076.1:0-12468 GCA_040080515.1 Chitinophagaceae bacterium
AGGCTATGAGTTATAATTAATTATTCATTCAAACAAAAACAAACCGTTATGACAACACAGGAAGTAGCAGACAAACTGGTGGCCTATATGCGCCAGGGACAAATGATGGAAGCACAGGCAGACCTTTATTCAGATGATGTGGTATGTATAGAACCTGAAGGGGGAATGGCGCCGCACCTGACAAAAGGAAAAGCTGCCGTAGCTGAAAAAGGAAAACAATTTGGAATGATGATCGAAGAGCGCCATGGCGCATCCGTTTCTGACCCGGTAGTGGGTGGCGATTTCTTCAGCGTATCCATGATGCTCGATGCCACTATGAAAGGCATGGGCCGAATGAAACTGGAAGAGATATGTGTGTATGAAGTAAAGGACGGGAAAATAGTAAAAGAGAAATTCTTTTTTAATCCCCGTAAGTGATCAGACCTAAGCAATGGTACCAGCCTTTTTCTGTAGTGCAGAAAGAGGCTGGTGCATTTTACTACTTAACGTTTAACAAAACAGCTGCAATTATCCGCAAGATATTTCACCAATAAGTATGAGTGTTCCGATGTATGTAATTACGATTAATGAATAAAAGAGACCTGGAAGTAGTTACAACACAGAGATACAGAGAAACAGAGCCGCACAGGGTATTGATCTGCAATGATGTTTTCTCTGTGAAACTCCGGTCCTCTGTTTCTCTGTGTTTAATTTCTACCTTATTTTTTATCCTGCGGCCGTACATCAAAACTAACTGTGCCCACTACTTCATTTCCACCCTTAGGTTTTATTTCCAGTTGATAGTGCCCAGGGGGTATAGTACCCGAAGCTAACAATACCGGGGTGCAGCCGCCCGGTTTACTCACGGTGAATGTTGTCAGTAACCGCTTATCCACCCACACTTCAAAACTCGTTCTCGTTCCATTGCGGGTATCAATATTGCAGCACAACAGTTGCCATCGTTTGCCCTGTCCTGTATTCACCTCAGATACAATGAACCGGTCTTTGTACAGGTTCAGTTTCTTTTCATTATAGGCCGGGTTCTTTTTAGACAACTCCGCTGCCTTTTCTTTTGCCGTAGCAAAATAAGGGGCCTTCTCATTGGCCGTCAGCAATGCGATGATCTTATTTTTATATATCGCCACACCCGTTATCTTTTCGCCGGTATTACTGTTAGCAACAGGGTAGGTGGATTTCATTCCTTTTTTCAGGTAGTCCAGCCCGGGAACTTGCTGCTGGTTCAGCGGTACAAAACCGGTATTCGGATCATACAATTCTGAACGCTCAGCCAGTGTCACGGTAATTCCATTTGGTGTATTGGTCACCGACCGGACAGAATCGGGATGAAACAGGATCACACTTTCCTGCGGCGTTGTGGTTTTATTTTCCGCAGGGCCAAGGGCACTGATACCATTAACAGGCCCGATATCTCTTGGTATCCGGTAATAATATTTCCAGTAGGGAATATCCACCAGGAAAAAAGTAGGGTTGTGGGGCAGCTCCACTTTCCAGATGCCCCTGCCATGAGTGGGAAAAAAGATCTCTTGTATATCATCCCTGCTGCTGCTGGCAGGTTTGAAATAAGGTTGATAAATATTCTTGAGCGATTCAGAGCCTGCTATTTTAGCCCAGGAAACACCCCTGTCCCTTGAAAAAAAGACACCATTCTGCGCAGTGCCTATCACAATGATCTGGCCATTGGGCGAAAAACCAATGGAGGAGATAAAGCTGGCCTGGTCGAACCGGAAATCAAACTGTCCTTCTCCCAGTATGCGGCGGGTAAGGCCCGTTATCTCTGTCCAGGTATTACCACCATCAAATGTTTGCTTCAGTGTATTGCTCACCATGTCCGGTGCAATGATGTGTTCTGTATTAGCCGGGTTCACGGCAAATACATTTGATTCCCATTGGGTGAAACCCAAACTTCCAAAGTTGGTGAAGGAAGGCATCATCGGAAATGAAAATGGCATCAGCAGGTCTTCACCAAAAACGGAAAAGGCAGGAAACTCGACCACTATTTTTGCAAAGACCTGTTTGCCGCTTTCATTCAGCACCGGCATATAAATAACAGCTGAACTGGAAGCGGTCCTCACTACTTTGATCACCCGTGGTTGTTCACCGGTCTTGGAAAAGAGCAGCCACCAGTTTCGTCCATTGTTCTTGGTCATGTACAAACCAATAGTGCCCGGATCACTGCCCGGTGGCACACCAATCTGTACATAACAACCATCTTTTACATAATATGGCCAGAAGATATTGCCGGGACAGTTATTGAATCCCGTTAAGCCCACGTACTTGGCTGCCGAACGGTAATTGCCATACGGAGAACCGGCAGTAAAAGTTAGTTGCCCTCCATAGGGACTGCTTTCAAGACCTCTTCCTTCCCAAAACACAGTGGGGAATGCGGTGTAAGGACGCAATCCATCCGTAAAATAACCAAGCAGGTTATCCTGTGTGCCAAAATATACCGTATGAATATCGGAGCCGCCGGAGGTACGTGTGGTTTGTCCGATCATATCATACACCAGCAGTGCATTCAATCCGCGGTGCGGCCCGCTTATCAACGGATAATCAAACCCGCTTCTTAGTTTGTGCAATCCGCCATCGGTTGACATATACAACGGATTATCCTGGCCGGTGATTTCGTTGCGGAAAGTGATCTCATGTGTATCTGCATGGTAATGGTTCAGCAGCGTCCATGGTGCGGTGTTAGCAAAGTCAACCGCATTACCAGCTATGATGGGGAATGATTTCCGGTAAAAATTACAACGGTTACTTACATACAGTACACAACTGTCGGACCGGCCCGGGGTACTTTTTCGGGTGGCCTTTACAGAAGGAAAGCCCCCACAGCCGCCATCACCAATAGAAGTGGTGGGAAGGCTGTTCCAGGTGCTGCCATTAGTGTTGGACCAGGAAAGATATTCTTCTAAATAAGGAGAACCTGTTGTCCAGTATTTTGAAGTGAGAAATAATATGGTGCCGGAGCCCGGAACAGTGGCGATCTGATTTTTTACCTGCACCGTAGAAGGAACGGTCGTGGCCGGATAATTATACCGTACCCAGTTAACACCACCATCTGACGAATAATAAAATCCGCTACTACCGGCCATATATACCCGGGTGCCGCTGCCACACTCTACAGAGGTCACCACCGGGTTGCTTTTGTAAGAAGACGACATGGTGCTGGCAGTTTCCCGGTAGCTAAAAGAAACGCCGCCATCAGTACTTTGCAACAATCCATGATCACTGGCGAGGTAAATGATATCACTCGTAGCGCTGTAATCAATATCATATGCCTGTGTGCCGGGCCGGGCGGGCACATTATAGCCAAAGGGGATTGCAGCCACCCTGCTTTTGTTCCAGGTAGTGCCCTGGTCCGTACTGTACCATACCAGCGAACGGCGGTCACTGGCCAGCCAGGTATCCTGCACGGCGGCTATCAGTACCGGTGTGCGTCGTTCAATATAGCGGATACACTTTATGCCATGAGATGGAAAGGATTTCAGGTGAACAAAGTTGTTACCACCATCGGTGCTCCGGAAAATACCACCTGCATGAGAGGCTGCGAATACGGTGCTGCCATCAGAAGAATTGGCAAGTGAAGCAAACTGTCCGCTGAGGTGACCATTCCAGTCGGCCACCCGGTATGTAAAATCGATCTCTGAAAGGACCTGGCTGCGTATAGTGCCAGAGCAGAATAGTAATACGGCAATGAACAGGTGTTTCATACTTCAGCTTTTTTCTGAAGATAATGAATTTATGGGAACGCTGATGACGCGGATTGAGCGGATGATTAAGGATTTGTATGTTGCCCACAGGATCCTTCGGGCAGAATATTATCCGTATCAATCCGCTCAATCGGTGTCATCCGTGATCTTTAATGCTGCACCACCAACGAATGCTTCTCCCTGTTTCCACCCGCACCTTCAATCACCAGCTGATATAATCCATTACTCAATCCTTCTATATTGATGTTGTTGCGGCCATTGTGCAATGTAAGTATGTTCACCAGTTTACCATCGGCACTGAACAACCGGGCTTTTACCGTAGTGGTAATGCCCTCTGTTTCCACCGTAGCTGTTTTATCTGCCGGTACCGGGTATACCCGAGTATGCAGTACGGCACAATTATTAATGGCAGTAACAATACTGCTGTACGAATAACTGTTGTCCATATCAACCAGCTTCAGCCGGTAGTACATGGTCCCGGAAGCCTGGGCAGGAGTGTAGCTGTATGTACTGTAACTTCCTTTTGCCGGTATTGAATTGATGACATTAAAATTAATACCATCACGGCTTTGTTCCACCTGGTATTGTTTAAAGTTGGATTCCTCAGCGCTGGCCCATTTCAGTATCGTGTTGCAGTTTTGAACAGATGCTGTAAAGCTGGTAAGGGTAACGGGGAGAACAAAGCAAGTGCTGTTAACAGTTACATCGTCAGCGGAAATACCACAAATCAGGTCTGTATTTGTGTAGCGGAATGTATAAGCTCCCAAACCAAAATCTTTCACATTTGCATTTTGGGTAAATTGGTTTGTCCATGTTAATGGTGGCGTACCGGCAGGCTGGGTTATAATATCCCAGCTTCCTGTGCCGGGGAAAGGATCACTGCCTGATAAATCGAGGCCAGCCGGGGTTTCACATATTGCCAGTGCAGATGCGTTTGCAACTGCCGGCGTCATCACCCTTATGGAAACGAAATCTTTCAGGCTGCAGGACCCATGTGTATATTCATATTGAAAATTATAAGCGCCGCCTGCATCGGGTACATTGTAGGAGGTAATATTGGCAAGCGGGTTAGTAATGACCCCTGCTACTGCTCCCGGTGGGATGCTGAGCAAAGACCAGGTGCTAATAGTACCCGGTAAAGGAGCAGATCCCGATAAATTGACAGGGCTTCCTGATATTCCACATAGATCAGGACCCGCATCCGGAGTTTCGATATCATCAATGGTGAGCACCATTTCATCAAAACTAATTCCACAGGAACCCGCATCTACCGTCCATCGGAATGTATAGGCACCGGGCACCAATGGATTTACTGCATAGGTACTGTCATTACCTTGTTGGTAAAAATTTAATACCGGGCTGCCTGGTGGTTGGCTGATCACAGACCAGGCCCCTGTACCCGAAAAAGTGCTGGAGCCTTGTAATAAAGTGGATGTTGTCTTACAAAGTGAAATATCAGATTTGGCGCTCGCATTTTGAGGATAATACGCTACAGTCATCTCATCATATGAAGCAGGACAGGCAAAGTGGTCTGGTTCGATCGTCCATCTGAAAGTAGTAGTGCCCGGCCCAACCGTAGCTGTAGTAATTGCATTGGTGGGGTCAGTAATAACAGCCGTTGAATTACCAAAGCTTGTCCACACACCGCCAACAGGAGGATCGGCCTGCAGATTTATCTGTCCGTTAGCGCCACTGCAAAGAACTATATCTGGTGTTATAATAGCAGCCGATGGAGGTGGTGTTTGATAATAGATCACTATATCATCATATACAAGACCACAGGTGCGATGTGATACCGTCCAGCGAAAAACATAGCGGCCCGGTTGTGGCATTGTTACCATTGTAAGCGGATTAAAAGGATCAAAAATGGCAGGTACCCCGTTGATCTGCGACCATAGTCCTGTACCATTAGGTGGTGGAATGGCACCCAGCTGGATGGTTACATTTCCCCCGACGGCATTGCATATATACTGGTCAGGCCCGGCATATGTATAAGTAGTTATTAGCCCTCCGTCATTGGAAGCCCAAACTGTGTCTGTACTATTGCTGCAACCACCGGCACTTACGGTCCATATATATGCATACAACCCGGGTGTGGTGATCCCGATTACCTGGGTCGAGGGCGAATTTGGTGAAACAATTGTTCCCAGGCTGGCCGGGTTTAGTTTTGACCATGTGCCTGTACCAAAGGCAGGGGGTACAGCATTGAGGTCAAAAGATGTAGTTGATGCTATCAGGCAACTGCCCGGACCTCCATCTGCCATAGAAGGCCCCTGGGTATTGGTGGTGGTAATGGTAACATCAGCCTGAGTAGTACCACAAAGATTGGAAACGGTAAATCGAAATACATATACAGCATTTGCCAGTAAACCAGTAGCTGTTGTTACCGGATCATTAGCATTGGTAAACACAACTCCCGCAGGCCCGCTTATTTGTGTCCATGTACCAATACTGCCGCTGCTATTGATCATAGAATAAATATTACCGGAGGGAATAAGATCAGCTGCTATTTGTACCGGCGTGCCAAAGCAAATTGTTTGATTGGTGCCGGCCGTAACCGGAAGCGGTACTGAATTGCTTACCCGTACCAGCACATCATCAGCTGCTCCGGAACAATTATCACCCGATGTTATGGACCATTTAAAATGGTATGTACCAGGGACCAATGAATTGATTTGAGTGTTTCGGTCAGCCGGGTTTACAATGACCGCCGTATTAGGACCACCTGCCTGGACCCAGGTTCCCTCCCCGCTGAACGGAGGTGTGAGCAGTGGATCATTTCCTGCAAGGTTGGTCTGTGTGGTGTTGCAGGTAAGCGCCTGGTCCGTCCCGGCATTAGACCCGCTTGTTTGAAAAGAGCAAAACAGGGAAAAAGGAATGGTTAGTGTTGATTCGCAATAGGAATTTTTAAAGGTCAGGTTCCCTGTGTATGTTCCGGCAGTTATTCCATCCAATCCATAGACAGATAAATTGGAAAATCCGGAAGTTCCGGTAAAGGAAAAAGCAAGTCCCAGGTTGGTACAATCGACCACTTCAGAATAATGCTGTCCTTCACCAAATAAGTTGAAAAGGATATTTGATGCGGTGGTTTTCCCCGGCGTGGCGGAAGAAGTTCCCGGTTTTGATAACAGGTCATAATCAGAAAGATACCATCCTTCCGCTCCTGACATTGGATTATATAAACTACCAACAAAAGAATAGGTGTTGGATGTTACACAAGTTCCGAAAGGTCCGCCGGGTAATTGGGTCTGTACCTCACAAGTTTGGCTAAGTACAACGGGTGTAATAGAGGGAATAGTAACAGACCGCACTATAACAGCGGAAGAACTGATGCATCCTTCAGCATTACTGATCGACCATACAAAGGTATAAGTAGAACCTCCGTTGGTCATTCCGGTCACTAAAGTAGCGGGATCATGTATATCATTAAATGTAACTGGATTTGGACCGCCTGTCTGGGTCCAGGTCCCTGTTTCCCCGACATTGGGGGCATTGGCAGACAGGAGTAGGGTAGAGGGTATGCTTCCGCAAAATGCAGTCTGAATGGCCCCGGCATTTGCATTGGCATCCGTTATGGGTATATTCAACCCTGATACTTTTACAAAAGCCACATTTTTGGTTCCGGATACACAGGCCCCGGATACTGAATACCGGAACACATAGTTACCCTGTGGTAAATCAGGAATAGATACATTTTGTGTATTTACATCCGGGAAACTATATCCCGCCGGACCGCTTAACAGGCTCCATGTTGGTGTGCCGTTTCCAGTACAAGTACCATACAAATTAGTGTTCCCTGTACCGCATCCGTATTCATAGGCCGCATCCACAGGGTTCCACATTGATGCGTTTATTATCATATCATCAGTAGAAAAAACTTGAGTATTTGGGCAATTGGGAGACGGAGGAACTATACTTACCAATGTCCAACGGAGAATGTAGGAGTTGAAATTGGGTACACAGTCCCAGTACAAATTACCGGTTAATTGTTGTGAAGGGGTAAAGGTAGCTGTCGGACTGCTCACATCAGTAAAGGTTCCTGTGCCGCCGCCAACAACTGACCAGCTTCCTGTAAAACCAGGTGGTGCCGGTGTAGCATTTAGCGCAATACCTTGTCCCCATTGTAAACACCCGGTATTGATATCAAAGCCTGCATCTGCCGGAGGCGGTTGAGGCGTAAGCGCAGCCACGGTATAAGCAACCTCATCAAAAACAATATTACCATCCTGGCATTGGCTGGTGAGCCGGAATACATAGTTTCCACCTGCAACAGTGCCGGAAACCGTTGTGGTCAGACTTGCAGGATTTGTGATCGTTACAGCAGGCCCGCTTACCTGGCTCCAGGTTATGCTGGCATTGTTATACAGCCCGCCCACATTCCCAAAAAGACTGATTGGCTGACCGGGACAAAAACTATTGTTTATTCCCGCATTCACAGTACAGTTTTGTGCGGTGGCAGTAAAGGAAGTTGCCAGCAGTAATAAGCTGGATAAAAAAGCAGTAATGGTCGTTTTCATAAAAAGTGTTGTTTAGAATAATAAAAAACTGTTTCGCAACAGCGATAAAAAACAAGTGACACTTTTTAGAGGGGGTATTGTACAACGAATGTGTACGGCACATAATTAGGAGATGTAAATATGGGAAAAAAAATGATACGACGGCATAGAAATTTCTCTATAAATCAAAAAAAACCGGGATGCCGGAAATGAAAAAGGGAAATAAGCACCGGGAATCAACGGTTTAAGTATTTTTGAAAGGTTATTAATCAGCAATGAATAAGATCATCTTCACCGAAGAATTTTGCCAGCCGGAAAACCTGCACCCGTTCACATTGACCCGTCAGTTGCAGGATATCCGCATTGGTATCCTTACCATCCGGGAAAAATGGGAACAGCAGCTTGGGTTGCTATCTTATGATAAAAAGGAAGATGATTATAAGGACCTTGACCGTTCCGTTAATATAGATGAAGCCATTGGAGACGGTTTTTGTTATATGATACACGGCAATGTGCTGCCAACACCCAAACTGGTAAAAGCCATCCTGCGGTTGAAGGATGGAGAATTCATTGCCACGCCGGGTGGCAGCAGTATCGCCTTTCGTATCAGCAAAAATGAAATTGCAGACAAGCATAAAATAAAAGTGGGCAAAGCCGTTACTTTTTCTGCCGAAGTAAAAACCATTCAGTATCCCTGGGATATTTTTCAGTTGAACGACTGGGCACTGCGCCAGGATTTTGACTTGCTGACAAAAGGGAAAAGATCACAACCGCTTTCTAAGACCAATAAGGTGATAAAAGCATCGCAGGTGTTTTTGGAAAAAGGTGCCATTGTGGAGCACAGCATCATCAATGCGGCCACCGGCCCGGTGTATATTGGTAAAAATGCGGAAGTGATGGAAGGCTGTATCATTCGTGGCCCGTTTGCCATAGGCGAAAGCGCCTGTTTGAAAATGGGGGCCAAAGTATATGGTGCCACCACACTGGGTCCCCGCTGTGTGGCAGGTGGTGAAATAAAAAATTCTGTATTGTTTGGCAACAGCAATAAAGCACATGACGGCTACCTAGGAGATTCGGTAATAGGTGAATGGTGTAATATGGGTGCCGGTACCACCAATTCCAATATAAAGAACAATGCCAGTGAAGTAAAGATATGGACACCCAAAGGAGAAATGAATGCAGGTATGAAATGCGGGGTGATGATGGGCGATTATTCCCGCACCGCTGTGAACACCTCTATCAATACAGGAACTGTGATCGGAGTTTGTTGTAATGTATTCGGCTCAGGATTGACACCAAAATACATTCCGCATTTCAGCTGGGGCAGTGATGGTGTGGCAAGATATGATTTTGAAAAGGCCCTGCAGGATATCAGTGACTGGAAAAAACTAAAAGGACAGGTGCTGAAGGATGAGGAGAGGGGGATTTTGAAGTATGTGTTTGAGAGGATTAACTAATAAACCAATTAACCAATATACAGATCATGAGAAAACAAATCGCAGCAGCCAACTGGAAAATGAACCTTACATTTCAGCAGGGAGAAAAATTATTAGATGATATTCTTAGTGCGGAAATTCCACTGGCAGCGCATCAAATGGCCATTTTTGCCGTTCCCTACCCGTACCTGCTGATGACGAGGAGTGAAGTGGAAGCAGGGGAGAAGAATTATTATGTGGCAGCACAGAATTGTTATAATAAAAGATCCGGTGCTTATACGGGGGAAGTGTCTGCCGAAATGCTGCACTCCATGAATATTAAATATTGTGTGATCGGTCATAGTGAAAGAAGGGAGTACTTTAATGAAAGCAATGCCGTGCTGGCAGAGAAAGTGAACCTGTGCCTTGAGAATTTTGTTACACCCATCTTTTGTTGCGGCGAACCACTGCAGGTACGGGAAGCGGGCAGTCAAAATGACCATGTGGCGGCACAACTGAAAGAATCATTGTTTCACCTTCCGGCGGATAAAATAAGAACGATCGTTATTGCTTATGAACCTATCTGGGCAATTGGCACCGGCAAAACAGCCACTACAGAACAGGCACAAGAAATGCACCTGTTTTTACGTTCTGTGATCGCCGGTCAGTATGGTGCAGCAGTGGCTGATGAAATTCCCATTCTTTATGGCGGAAGTGTAAAGGCCAATAATGCCAAAGAATTGTTCGCCAACCCTGATGTAGATGGAGGACTGGTAGGCGGCGCTTCGCTGGTGGCAGCAGATTTTGTGGAGATCATTAAGGCGTTGAAGTAGGGAGAGGCTAGTAGGGAATGGCTAGTGGGGAGCGGGGAGCAGGAAATCCCGATACCTGCAGGAACATTAGTAATGGAGGGAATCTCGTAACTCAAAACTCATAACTTTTTATACAATCGCCGCTCCATTCCACATAGTACTGCAACGAAAGAACCAGGTGCTGCTGAGCTTCCTGAAAGTAAGGGCTGTGGTGAACGGGAAAGATATCTATCCTTTAATGAATACAAAGCCTGTTGTGATCCCGGTGCTGGAAAATAATCCCCGCATCGTTATTACAGACGGCTATCATATCACCAAACCGTTGAAGCTGGTGTATAATGACCTGCATACCTATTGTTTTAAAGTGGTGTGTGCTGTCAACGATAAGCAATTGTATATTGGGCTGGGTTTGCTGGCCGTGTTATACTTATCCGGTTTTCTGACGGGGTTGTTGGTATTAAAGGTCTTTAGTTTCTTTCCCCTTATTTATCTGCTGATGTTTTATTATCTAAACCGGCGGGACTTTTTTCGGCTGGTGCCAGTTCTTCATTAGTGATGGTGATAACGGGTTCGGGAAGCGGCACCATATCAAAATCATTCAGTTTGCCCAGGTCAAGGACCGTTTTTGATTTATCTGCACTTGGATGGTACATCAGGTTAAACTTAGCGCCATACATGAATTGCGAGTTGATATAAGAAGTTCTGCCCATTACCACATTAGAATACACTTCATCAAAGGCTTTTACAAATACCATCATTTCCATGTCTGTGTTGGCAAAATCTTCTTTGGAAAATCCCCAGAACGGGCTTTTATCATTGATAGGATGAACGATGGTCCAGCTAAGGGCCAGGATATTTATGGATGATAGCTCCAGGTCCAGCGAATAAAACTTGTCTACTATTTTTCCATTCTCTTCTGTAGAAATAGCGAGAGTGACCTTTACTTCTGCTTCAGAAAGATTATTGTTCTTAAAGGGCGACATCCGGAACATGACCGCAATACCATCTTTGTAAGGAGCGATCAATGCATTGTTGCTGAATTTCAAATATATCTGTGGCCGGGCAAAACGTCCGTAAAATAAACCGGTAGCAATGGCAAAACTTAAAAGCCCGAGGAAAGCTTCGAATGTGGAAACGGCGCTGGCGGCAAATCCATGCGGGCTGATGCGGCCATAGCCTACCGTGGTGAATGTTTGTGCAGAGAAAAAGAATACTTCAGAAAAGTTTTTCCATTCATCTCCGGTGTTGGCGCCGGTAAGATGTTCGATCCCGATCAGGTAATAAACGGAGGCAAACAACAAGTTGATCGTAATATAGATGGCGAAAAGCAGCAGCAGGAATTTCCCGGCCTTCATTCCCAGCATGGTATGGTACCAGCTATAACGTTCCAGTATGCCTGTGCCCCGCTTTAGGGTATTGGCATTGCCGTCTTTATTAAAAAAACGACCGCCGGTGTTATTACTGTTCGTACCAAAACCGGTGTTCACTTCCGACTTCAGGGTGCGAAACTTTTTTAGCATTGCCATTATCAAATGTATAATTAATTCCCATTCGGTTTGTCTGGTCAAGGTAGATTTTGCCAGCACCAGCTACTGGTTTAATTTTAGTACTAATGGCAGGGAAAAAAATATTGTGGCTTTGCAGCTGGTACCCGGGTAAGACAGAACCGTTTAACGGAGATTTTATTCAACGGCATGCCAGGGCCGCCGCATTATATAATGATATTCATGTCATTTATGTGACGGGAGACAGTTCCGGTGCCATCACCACCACAGAGAAGGAGGACCATACATCCGGCAGGCTTACCGAGCATCGGGTGTATTTCAAAAAATCAACGTCACTTACCGGCAGGATCATAGCCCATTACCGCTGGTTGTTTTTATTCCGGCAGGCCATCCGGAAATATATGATTGAAAAAGGCAAACCGGACCTGGTGCATGTGCAGGTTCCCTATAAAGCCGGCTTGTTGGGACTATGGCTGTTAAAAAAATACCGGGTGCCTTTTGTCCTCACCGAACACTGGGGAATATATAAT
>JBEBIF010000449.1:0-2887 GCA_040080515.1 Chitinophagaceae bacterium
TTATAAGCATGACCCGCTTTCCAAAGAAGAGATCCGGATATTGAAACGGTGGATAAAGCAAGGTGCGGAATGGGGAGATCACTGGGCCTACGTACCGGTCAGACAAGAGGAAGTGCCCGATCACAACAACGATTGGATAAGAAATGATATAGATCAGTTCATTTATCAGAAACTAAAAGACGAAAACCTGGAACCTTCTGAGGAAGCTGATAAGGGAACCATCCTCCGAAGAGTAAGTCTTGACCTTACAGGTTTACCTCCCTCAGACAGCATTGCACAAAAATTTCTAACAGACCCATCCGGTAAAGCCTATGAAAACCTGGTAGATGATTTATTGAAATCGCCAGGGTATGGAGAAAGATGGACAACACTCTGGATGGACCTGGCCCGGTATGCAGATACCAGGGGTTATGAGTCGGACCAGGCCCGGTTCATTTGGCAATACCGTGATTGGCTCATCAATGCCTTTAATACTGACAAACCCTATAACGTTTTCCTGGCGGAGCAACTGGCAGGCGACCTGATGCCGGGTGCTGATGATAATAAATACCTGGCTACAGCCTTTCACCGGAATACGATGACCAATAATGAAGGGGGTACAGATAATGAGGAATTTAGAACATCCGCGGTATTAGACAGGGTGAATACTACCTGGAGCGCCTTAATGGGCACCACGTTTAATTGTGTGCAATGCCACAGCCATCCTTACGACCCCTTTAAACATGATGAATATTATAAGTTCATGGCTTTTTTTAATAACAGCCGTGATGAAGACACTGACATGGATTACCCTTTATTGAGGAATTATGACTCAGCCCATCACAAAGAGAAACTGGACAGGCTGATGGGGTGGTTGCAACAAAATGCATCAGCAGATAAAGTAAAAGAGTATTATACATTCCTTAGAACAGGACAGCCTTCTGTCAATGCATCTCTCTGCGACGAATTCACTAACGCTTATTTATTTGGATACACGGGTATCCGCAACAATGGCACCTGCCGGCTGCCGGGCATCATATTGAATAATAAGACGGAAATAACCTTTCGCTATCTTAATAATAATGATTCAAAATGGTCTATCTACCTGGATAGCTTAAAGGGAAAGCCGCTTGCTGTGGTACCATTAGTAAATACCAAAGGGATATGGAAAGTGCAAACGGCAAGCATTAACCCAACTGCCGGCAAGCATGATCTGTATTTCAGGTATTTCAATCCTTCTTTAAAAAGTCCTGATGAGCCAGGTGTGCTTTTCGACTGGTTCCATTTTAGCGAAACGTTTCCGGGTGCAGGAAAACCGGGATATGAACTGGCCAAAGATCAGTTCAATGAATTACTGATGGCCCAGGTGGAAACCACACCCGTGATGATGGAAAATAATAATGAGCAGTTTCGCAGTACCAATGTATTTGAAAGAGGCAACTGGATGGTAAAAGGAAAAGAAGTAACGCCAGACGTGCCACATGCGCTGAACCCTATGCCAGCTAATGCACCGAAGAACAGACTGGGCCTCGCCCTTTGGCTTACGGATAAAAAGAACCCGCTGACATCCCGAACCATGGTGAACCGGCTATGGGAACAACTATTTGGTTTTGGCCTCGTGGAAACACTGGAAGACATGGGCACACAGGGAATGCCTCCCACACACCGGGAACTGCTGGATCATCTTTCCTGGAAATTCATGAATGATCATAACTGGAGCTTGAAAAAGTTGCTGAAAGAAATAGTAATGTCAGCCACCTACAGACAAACATCTAAAGTGAATGAAGAATTGCTGAAAAAAGATCCCTATAATAAATGGTATGCAAGAGGGCCCCGCATAAGACTTTCTGCAGAGCAACTAAGAGACCAGGGACTGGCAGTAAGCAATTTATTAAGCAAAAAAATGTTTGGTAAAAGTGTCATGCCTTTTCAGCCGGATGGTATCTGGCGTTCGCCCTATAATGGGGATGTTTGGAAAACGAGCGAAGGGGAAGATCAGTTTCGAAGGGCATTATATACTTACTGGAAAAGAACCGCCCCTTATCCGTCCATGATCACTTTTGATGGTGGTGCCCGGGAAGTTTGTACGATAAGAAGGATACGGACCAATACACCGTTGCAGGCTTTAACGACTTTGAATGATTCGGCTTATCTTGTAATAGCGAGATATTTTGCATACCGCATGCAGCGCCTCGGTGGAATTGACGTAAAAAAACAACTGCAGAAAGGATACGAAGCCATGATGTACAAGCCAGTACCGGGGAATAAATTCAATGCACTGTTTGAATTATATAACAAGGCCCTGGTAAAATTCAAAGATGATATCAATGCTACCTTCGAATTGATCGGAGTGAATGATGAAAACAATAAACCGGAAACAGCTGCATTGGTGGTAGTGGCAAATGCCATGCTGAACCTGGATGAATGGGTGAATAAGAATTAACGACAGCGGGAACATTAAAAATTATGACACAACGGGAACTTCATAATGAACGATTGAAGCAGGAAGCAGAATATGCCTTGTTGCATCACTATACCCGCCGGCATTTCATAAAGCAAAGTGCCATGGGATTAGGCGCACTGGCATTAGGTTCTCTGCTCGATGGATGCGGCACAAAACAAACGAATGTTGCAACTAATTTTTTTGATCCCGTAAATCCATTAGCACCACGGCCACCGATGTTTCCCGGAAAAGCAAGGACTGTGATCTTTATACATATGGCAGGTGCGCCCTCACAACTGGAACTATTCAGCTACAAACCGGAACTGGCAAAACTGGACGGACAGGATTGTCCTGCTTCATTACTGGAAGGGAAAAAATTTGCGTTCATTCGTGGCGTACCCAAAATGCTGGGTCCACAGGCAACATTCCGGCAACATGGACAAAGCGGTTTGTGGTTGTCAGATA
>JBEBIF010000450.1:0-2853 GCA_040080515.1 Chitinophagaceae bacterium
GGTATTTATTCATCCATGCTGGTTCCTTGCTTTCTGAATACTTGGGGATTACTTTCCCGCCGATACCAACCGCTTCTTTATTTTCCTGCAAAAAATTTTGTATACTGGTTAAAAAAACCGGTATAGGTTCCGCATCATCATCTAAATAAGTAATGATTGCGCCGTTAGCTTCTTCCAGGCCCCTGTTCCTGGCAAATGATAAGCCCTTGTTTTTTTCAAAAACATAGGAAACAGGTAAACCAGGTGTAGCCTGAATAAATTCTTTCACCAGGACAGGAGTGCGGTCCGTACTGTTATTATCCACTACTATTATTTCAAAAAGATCAGCTGAGAATGTTTGTTTTGCCAGGCAATTTAATACATCACCAATAAATTTTTCACGGTTATACGTGCAGATAACAACTGATATGGAAGGCTTTTTATCTGTTTGCATAACAAATGGTACCTATGGCGGCAAGGAAAATCATGTAGTGGTTGGCTTTTTTTTCTTTTTCTCCGCCCGCCATGCCATGAACAGCCCCCCTACAAATAGTATAAGAATGAGTATAGAACTGATGAACATGATCGATTTGCCCTGCTTCACCGACTCCGGTTCAAAAACAAATTTTACAGTATACTTTCCGGCAGGTAAGGGCAGGCCGCGAAGAATATAATTGGTAGTATAATACCCTGTTTTTTTGCCATCCACATAGGCATTCCATCCCTTCGGGTAATAGATCTCACTGAATACGGCATACTGGGGTCCGTTACAATTTGCCTCATACTCTATCACATCATTATTAAATTTCACCATCCTGATATATGAAGAAGAATCACGGTTCGGCTGCACCAGGTTGGGGGCTGCAGATCTTTCTACCAAAGCGGTATCTTTCAGATTGGTGGTGCCCAATTCTTTTAAAATATCCACCCGGCTATCCACCAGCTTTACATGGCCCACGAGCCAGCAATTACCCAATACATCAGGGTTTTTTATCAGTCCGGGTTGATTGGTTTGCGGGTCCTGAACAATAATATACCTCGCATTCAGCATATTCAGTACTGACGGGTTGGGGCGACCCGACAAATATTTTTCAATAATATCCTGGTAGATGCGCAACTTGGCCGGGTGATAACCGCCTACCGATTTATGAAAATATGAGGTGCGGGATTCATTATAGGTATCACCCGCCATATTAAACACCCGATAATTTGGATCTTTATCTTTCAGTATCTGCTGATCAATTGCATTTGGTATAAAATTGGAGCCCTGGTATTCATCCGGCGATACATACATCTCATCACTTAAATATGGTTTACTTGTTACAGTTATTTCCAGTGTGCTGATCACTAGTAATGCGATAGCAGCGACCAATGCACTTATCCTGCGTTTTGCAAAGAAATATAAAATACCGCCCGCCAGCAAAGCGAAGCCTAATGTTCTCAGTAATTGCCCTCCAAACATTGCCCTGCGGTCCGCTTTCAAACCCGACACGATCACACGGCCCATCTCATCCGAACCATTCTTATCTGTATATCCGGCAATGATCTGCCTGTCAAGAGGAGAACTGTACTCCATTGCCAGGTACAACAAACCAAGAAATGCAAATAATCCGCCCATTGTATATAGTATCTTTTTGAAATCCTTTTGAAGTAACTCCCGGCTTTTCTCCGTGAACAATAATTGCTGCAATCCTAATGCTGCAATAAGGCCAACAGTAAACTGCGGGATCACCTGTGCAAAAGAAGGGGCCCTGAACTTATTGAACAAAGGCAGGTTCTCAAACATGATCAGGTTGAAGCCTGCAAAATATTTACCCCAGGTAAGAAAAATGCCAAATACTGTGGCGGCTAATAACCCCCAACGCAAGGGTGATCTTACCACTACAAAACCAACTAACCCCAGCAAACAAACAATTACACCCAGATAAGCAGGCCCTGAAGTGTAAGGCAAAGTGCCCCAATACTTGGGTAAGCTGCCTGCCACCTGTTGCGCACTGGCTTCATCCACACCTTTCGCCGTTAATTTGTTCACTACTTTAGAATTTTCACCAACGGTACTGGCGCTGCTTCCACCAAACGCATTGGGCATCAACAATGTAACAGTCTCTGATTTTCCCAGGCTATACACCCAGGCGTAGGAAGTATCCAGCCCTGATGTCTTTGCTGCTACTACACTGTCACCCACTATGTCAACATCTTTACCGCCCCGCATGGTAAACTTGGCGTATTCAGAAGTTGTTTTTAATGTCATGGCGCTGCCGGCAATTCCAATAAGCCCGGAAGCAATAGTAATAACGGCTGCAATGCCAATATGCTTCCAGTCTTTTTCTTTGATCCACTTCACTAAATACCCGATGGTAATAAATACAGCTATGAGGAATAAATAATAACTTACCTGTAAATGGTTGACCCCGATCTGCTGGTAGGTTCCAAAAGTGGTAAGCGCCAGTCCCAACCAGTATTTCTTTTCATACGTACTGATGATGCCGGCCATCAATAATGGCATATAGGCAGTGGCCAGCATTTGAGTATCATGACCGGCAGCAATGATCACCGGGTTATATGTAGAGAAAGAAAAAGCAAGTCCGGCAAGCATACCGATAACAGGTTTTATCCGGACCACAAGACAAAGAATATAAAAGCAAACACAGGCCAGGAAGAAAAAGTTAACCGGTTTGGGCAGGCCCAACGAAAACAGCTTTACAGTATCAGGCAATATGGATCTCCCTTTCATCGCCACCTGGTAATTGGGCATCCCGCTGAACAGGTTGGGATTCCACAACGGAAAATCGCCATGCTTCTCGTTATATTCAAAAGAATTCTGTGCCATTCCTTTCCAGCTAATGATATCATGCTGACTCAGTACATTCCCTT
>JBEBIF010000451.1:0-2851 GCA_040080515.1 Chitinophagaceae bacterium
GCATGATCCGGCGCTTTACTTCTTTGCCAAAACCTTCTGAGCGGGTCCTTTTGTAGAATTCAACCAGGTCCAACCCTTCCTCGGCTGTGCGGTGGCCAAATTTTACCCCGTCAAAACGGGACAGGTTTGAGGATGCCTCAGCGGTGGTTAACACATAATAGGCCGGAACGATATAGTCGAGCAGACCAAAGTCCACAGCGGCAACTTCATGGCCTTCATTTCTTAGTTGTTCAATCTTATTCCTGATGGATGCTGCAATTTCCTCATCCAGGCTGGGATGGTCCAATGCTTCATTAAAATAAGCAAAGCGGAACTTCTTATCAGTTTGCAATTGGGAGCTATAGGCTGGAATAGCTGTATAGGAAACCGTACTATCGTATTCATCGGCACCTGCCATTACCTCCAGTAGTACTGCCACATCCGGGATAGTATTTCCAAAAATGCCGATCTGGTCAAAAGAAGAAGCATAGGCTATCAGCCCATAACGGGAAATCCGGCCATAGCTGGGTTTTAAACCTACAATACCACAAAAGTCTGCCGGTTGCCGAACGGAACCTCCGGTATCACTTCCTAATGAGGCCATGCACAGACCTGCCTGTACTGCTACTGCAGAACCGCCGGAGGAGCCACCAGGGACCCTTGTTTCATCCAGGGCATTCAGCACTTTGCCATAGGCGGAATTTTCATTGGTGGAGCCCATTGCAAATTCATCACAATTCAGGTTACCAATGATGATGGCCTCTTCTGCCAGTAATCTTTCTACCGCTGTGGCGGAATAGAGGGAAGTAAAATTTTTGAGGATACGGGAGGCTGCTGAAATGTTGTGGTCTTTATAACAGATCACATCTTTTAAACCAATGATAACGCCGTGCAGTTTACCAGTAGAGGCGCCGGCTTTTCTTTTTTCATCCAGCTGCCTGGCTTTTTGCAATGCTTCTTCTGTATATACTTCCACAAAGGCATTGAGGTGCCTGTTCGTATTGATCAGCTGAAGGTAATGCTCCACTGCCTGTAAGCAGGTGGCATTTCCTTCCTGTAATTGGGCATGGTATTGCTCAATGGAAGAAAACTGAAACAAAAGCAGCGGCTGTTTGGGTTAGATAAAAGGGGAGCTATGAAAAATCAGTCCTTAACGGAGTTCTTAACGTCACTGGCACTTTCTTCAATCTCTTTCTTCACATTACTTTTTGCATCATTGAATTCACGAACGCCTTTACCTAATCCACGCATCAACTCAGGTATTTTACGGCCACCAAACAACAGCAGAACGATAACTAGGATAATGATGATCTCGTTGGTGCCCAGCATACCCAATAATACAGGATGTGTCATATTTATGAAATTAGAGGTCAAAGATAGTAAGTACAAAAAAATAAAGGAATAATAATTGGTAAAAACCGGTGAATCATAAAAAAGCCCCGACCAAAAGAAGGGGCTTTTTCAAATATTGTCGTAAAAATTACTTTATTGTTTCTGCAACGGCCTGGCGTTTTTCACGAATCCTGGCACTCTTACCGCTGCGGGTACGCTGATAGAACAACTTGGCACGGCGAACATGGCCGGTCTTGTTGATCTCGATAGACTCGATATTAGGAGAGAAAAAAGGAAACACCCTTTCCACACCAATACCATCAGATATCTTACGAACTGTAAACGTGGCAGTACCGCCTTGTCCTTGTTTCTTGATCACATCGCCTTTAAAAGACTGGATCCTTTCTTTATTACCTTCAATGATCTTGTAGTTAACAGTCACATTATCACCAGCTTTGAAAGCAGGAAACTCTTTCTTTCCGGTCAGTTGCTCATGTACATATGCTATAGCGTTCATAATCCTGATTTTTAGGAGTGCGAAGGTAGGGGAATCTGTTTAAAGTTTAAAGTTTAAAGTTGAATGTTTTTCCTGCCACAGGGAGATCTTTCCGCATGGGCGAACTTTAAACTTTTAAACCATTAAACCTGAAACTTTTACCTCGCTACATTCACCGCCCTCTTTTCCCTTATCACTGTCACTTTTATCTGGCCGGGGAAGGTCATTTCGGTTTGTATCTTTTGGGCTATTTCGAAGGAAAGTTTGTCAGATTCCTGGTCGGTAACTTTATCTGCCTCCACGATCACCCGAAGCTCACGACCTGCCTGTATAGCATAAGCTTTTTCCACCCCTGTGTAGGCCATGGCCAGGTTTTCCAGGTCTTTGATCCGTTGCAGGTATTGCTGCATGATCTCTCTCCTGGCTCCGGGCCTTGCGCCGCTGATGGCATCACAGGCCTGTACGATAGGGGAGATTACATACTGCATCTCCATCTCATCGTGGTGGGCACCGACTGCATTTACCACCGCAGGATTCTCACCATATTTTTCCGACAGTTTAGCTCCCAGCAGGGCATGGCTCAATTCGCTTTCTTCGTCCGGTACTTTACCAATATCATGAAGCAGACCGGCCCTTTTTGCCAGTTTTACCTGGGCTTGATTCATACCCAGTTCTGCTGCCATAGTAGCGCACAGGTTGGCGGTCTCCCGGCTGTGCATCAGCAGGTTTTGACCATAAGAAGAACGGAAACGCATACGACCGACCATTCTTACCAGTTCTTTATGCAGGCCGTGGATACCCAACTCGATCACGGTTCTTTCGCCGATCTCCATAACCTGCTCTTCGATCTGCTTCTTGGTTTTTTCCACTACTTCTTCAATACGGGCCGGGTGGATACGACCATCGGTAACCAGTCGTTGTAAACTTAAACGGGCTATTTCACGACGAAGCGGGTCAAAGGAGGAAAGGATAATTGCTTCGGGAGTATCATCCACGATCAGGTCAACCCCGGTTGCAGCTTCAATGGCCCGGATAGTACGTCCT
>JBEBIF010000077.1:0-12316 GCA_040080515.1 Chitinophagaceae bacterium
ATTATTAGGAATAAGCAAAGTAGTTGCTGTAAAAAGCAAGTTATTCAAGAAGACAAGTGTGAAACTTTTGTGGGATTTCTTGAGCTATCGCCAGGTGCCACGTACACAGCCGATTATTTTTAGGGTGGGGTATAATTTTAAATAAATCAAATCAAGACAAGTGAAAAGAACATCATTATTACTAACTGTATCTTGTTTCTTTCTTTTAGGAACAGGCGTTGAAGTATTCAGCCAGAGTGGGAATGAGAATCCGCTGGGCAAAGTGAGTATTTCATCTCCCAATGCAGCAGCCTTAGGTAAATACGGGGACTATACAGTAGGCTATCAAACCGGAACACCGCAGATAAGTATTCCGATCTACACAGTGAAAGATGGCCCGATAAGCTTGCCTGTAAGCCTTAGCTATCATGCTTCCGGTCTGAAGGTAATGGAACCAGCCAGTTCAGTAGGAGCAGGCTGGAGCTTGAATGCAGGCGGTGTGATAACCCGGACCGTAAGGGGAAATGTGGATGAAAGAGGATTTGGAGCAATTAGCAATCAGACTCATGGACATCTTAGTGATTATGGGTATAATAGTTATGCTTTTATTGACGCAACGCCAGAATATGGGTGTGACTTAACTACACCAGGTAATAAAATACCTGATGATGCCCGTTTCTCAGATGGAAAAAAGGATGGGGAGCCAGATCTGTTCACTTTTAACTTCGGCGGGTATTCCGGCAAATTCTTCTTTAATGATGACCGCACACCGGTTATCGTTCCGGAGCAGGACCTCAAGATAGAAACAAACCCTATTGTTTCACCTTATACGATCACCACATTTATCATTACCACACCGGATGGCGTGAAATATTATTTTGGCCAGAACCAAACTCCAGGCAACGGAGGGGTGGATGCGGTGGAGGTGACCAGTTCCTGTGATGCACAAGTAGGCCTTAATTACGGCTCTGCCTATTCAAGCTGGTACCTGGTAAAAGTGGTTTCTCCCGATAATCTTTTTTCTATCAGCCTGAAATATGAGGAAGAGAAGTACAGCAGCTATACTATTTCTATGAAGCCGCTGGATGGTTATGAAATAATTGAAAAAGAATTTACTCTGGTAAAGAACTATATGAAAGGGGTGAGGATTGCAAAGATCAGTACGTCCACCAGTGAAATAACATTTACTCCCGGCGCTTTGCGGCAGGACCTTAGCAATTTTAATCCCTCCTATAATTCAATGGGAGATGATCCCAATACAGAAGCAAAGACTGTAGGAGAGATACAGGTGCAGAATACATCAGGGAATGGAACGAATTGCAAGAAATACAAATTCACTTACAGCTATTTTGAAGATAATGTAACGCCTTTTCCAAACGTACTGTTCAATTTACCCACCACAAGTGATAAAAAGAGGCTGAAGCTGGATAAGATACAGGAGTACAGTTGTGATGAGACAAAATCTGTTCCACCCTATTTGTTTAATTACCATACCGAACTGGTTCCCCGCCAGATATCTTTTGGCCAGGACCATTGGGGTTTTTACAACGGGGTGTCAACGAACACTACATTAATACCCACCTATACAGAAAATACGTACACCTATAAAATGGGTGCAAACCGGGAAGCAAAATGGCCAGAGATGCGGGGCGGTGCATTGAATAAGATCACTTATCCTACAGGTGGTTCCACTGATTTTGAATTTGAACCAAATACGACCTGGGTGAATGCAACAGTTTATAGCCTGGTTCAAACCGGATATTATGGTGTGGGGTATAACCAAAATAATACAGCGCTTTACCCCAATATAAACTTTACGGCAAATCATTACCGGGTAACCATCACCAATAATAATTGCTCCGCCCCTTACAGTTATTGTCCTGCAGCTGTTTACCTGGAAAGTAATGACGGCAACATAAGTTATGGACAGATCGTTATGGCACAGGGAGGTGAGTCAGCTTCTGGTGTGGTTGTGGCCCCGGCACCAGGTTTGTACAGGCTGCGCCTGCACAGGGACAATAGTACACAAAATGGTGTAGGTGCCACTGCTGTGTTTGAAGAAATTGTACCATCTCAATTACAGAGTAATGTAACGGTCGGAGGATTGCGCATCAAAAAAATAATCAGCCATGATGCGATTGCTGCAGCAAATGATGTAACTACTGAATACAGGTATGACGACCAGAATAATAAATCCAATGGTATTTTATATAGTAAGCCGGTTTATGTGGGGGTAATAAGGAACGACATCATAAAGCAAGTTGGAATTAATGGTACTTACCCTCATTGCAGTCCAAACGGATGTGTCAGCTGCTTATCTCCCGGGTATTACAAGTCACCAACCAGCCTACGGCCTATGGAAACATTGCAGGGAGGACACGTCGGGTATAATGAAGTGAAGACCTTTCAGACAGGAAAGGGGTCAAGTGTTTATCGCTTTTATGGTTCCGACATCTGGGACCTTAACACCAGCGATGTATGTACCCGGAATGTGAACATCAGCTGCGATCTTACTGTTCCCAATTATCCTGCCGCACCGCTTCCTTTTGAATACAAACGGGGAGAGCTGAAATATGAAGGTCATTTTAATGAAAGTGGTCAGTTATTAAAATATAGCTGGTACTACCCGGTATTTGCTGATAATCCATTAAGAACGCCCGGTACAAGCAGAGGTACGCTTTATACGGTTTCCACATTGACTAATTATGAAATCACTACCAAGCGAAAAACACAGATGACGGTGGATGAAACGATGGTAAACCCATTGACCGGAACTACACTTACCACAAGCAGCACGACTTATTATGAAAGCCCCTGGCACCAGCAGGCAACAAGAATGACTTCCACCAATTCAAAAGGAGAAACCACAGAAGCAAAGTATAAATATGCCTTTGATTTCAGGGCAACTGGCTGCGATGCGATGCCTGATTGTTGGCAGACCTACAATACAGCAGCAACTGCGGCGCTCAATACCTATAATTATCAGTTGGCCACTTGTGTCAATTCTGGCTCCTGTAACTGTAGACGGCAGGCCTTTCATCAATATCGCCGTGATTTGAGTGAGGCCCGCATCAGTTATGTGAACTGCCAGCTGACCAATAAAACCAATTTCAGCAACTGTTTTACCAACGCAAAAAACGCAGCAAACACTGACCTAAAACCAATCCTCGAACTGCAAAGCAAAAACATCAACACACCAATAGAAGTGACCAACTGGAAAAATGGCAACCTGCTCAGTGCTTCTTTTACCAAATATGACTACAGCACCAGCATTCCGGGAATGATCTATCCTGCAAAGGCACAACGTATCAACCTGGGATCGCCTTCTGCTACATTTGCTGCCGCAACAGTGAATGGCAGCGGACTTACTAAAGACAGCCGCTATGAGGATGAGGCCACAGTAAAAATTGAAAATGGTAATATAGCTGAAGTGCTGGCCAAAGACGGTATAACCACCTCCTATATCTGGAGCTACAACTACACATTACCAGTAGCTAAAGCAACCGGTGTCAATTACACCACATTAAAAGCAGCTTATGATGCGGTGGGTGGCAACCTGGACCTGCTTCGCAGTCAGCCTTCTCTCAGTAACGCCTTTATCAATACTTATGTATATACACCCGGTGTGGGTATGACAAAGGAAACAGACCCCCGTGGCCGAAACCTGTATTATGAATACGATAAACTGAACCGGCTGGTACTGATAAGGGACCATGACAATAACATCATCAAAAAGATCTGTTACAATTATGCCGGGCAACCGGAAGATTGCAACAGTCCCTGTACCATCACTACGCCCAACTGGCAAAACACCACCACGGCACTTCGCTGCCAGCTAAATGGTTCGAGCCAGAACACCGGCTACCAGGAGCAGGAACAAAAAGACATGAACCCCTGCAGCCCCACTTATAACCAGTTGCAATGGATAGTGGCCGGGTACAATACCACTGCCTGTCCGCTGCCCGCAGGATGTAACAGTGGCAACTGCAGTGGTAATGATAAAAAATGTATCAATGGCGTATGTGAAACGGGTACCTGGCAGGTGATATCCTCCTACCGGTTGCTGAAAAGCGGCCCATGGACCTGCGTGTATGCCTACTGTTTCAGCGATGGTACCTACAGCACCTATTCAGAAAATGTATCCAGCAGTACGATGTGCCCCATCACCTGCTATTGGTAAACGAATAAAATATTTTAAAATGGCAACTTTATTATTAAGCATCGTATCGTTTTTTTATACAAGCATCTACAGCCTGCAGTTTCAAAACAGCAGCGGCGCCACTATTAATGTAAGCAGCTTCCAGGGCAAAAAAATATTGCTGGTAAATATTGCCACCGGCAGCAGCAGGGTAAGTCAGTTGGACGGACTCCGCCAGTTGCAGCAGCAGCATGGCGACAGCCTGGTGATCATTGCATTCCCCAGCAATAGTTTTGGCAATGAACCGAGAACAGATGCGGAGATCGCACAATTCTGCCAGTCCACTTACAACAGCAATTTTATCATTGCGGCCAAAGGGTCCGTTCAGGGCGCCGGCATCCAGTCCATTTATCACTGGCTGGCCAATCAATCGGAGAACGGGGATACAAATCTTGCCATCAATGCCGATTTTCAAAAAGTGCTGATAGCAAAAGACGGAAGTATCCAGGCAGTGTTCTCGCCGAAAGTATTACCGATGGATGCAGACATCACAGAGGCGATAGCCATAAATTATTAATTGTAATGAAACCAATTGTATGAGAATCTATTGTTTTAATAAAGAGCTTATGAGTAAGATAACGGTCAGTTTGCTGATAATGGGAACCATACTGTGCAGCAAAGCCCACGCACAAATAAACTATGTGCGAACATGGGATGCCGCGGCGCCCGAACAGGATGGGAATATCCTGATGACGAAACCGTACAAGGATGTGAAACAGGCCACGCAATATTTTGACGGGCTGGGCCGCCCCGTGCAAACAGTAATGAGAGAAGGCTCCTTGGAAACAGGCGGCACTGCCACGGATGTGGTAAGCCCTGTAGTGTATGATCAGTACGGAAGAGAGCCCTTTAAATATTTGCCCTTTGTGGCTAATACCGCCGGAGGCAATACCTCTCTTACTGATGGTGCTTATAAACCCAATGCCCTGGTACAGCAACAAGCCTTTATGACAGCGGAGTATGGCGCACAGGGAGAAACGGTGTTTTATGGTAAAACCAACTTTGAAGCTTCACCGCTCAACCGGGTAGAAAAAGCAATGGCTCCGGGTAATAGCTGGGCCGGCAGCAACCGGGGCGTGGAAATGAAGTACTGGTTCAATACTATTGTGGATGATGTGAAAGTTTGGAAAGTGGATAATGTGACAGAGGCCTTTGGGACCTATTCCATTAATACTACAGTGAACGGAGGTGTTTATCCTGCCGGTGAATTAGTTAAGAATGTAACAGTGGATGAACATGGCAAACAGGTAATAGAATTTAAAGACAAGGAAGGAAAAGTAATACTGAAGAAAGTACAATTGACCGGGCCGTCTGATGACGGTACGGGTATCCCCCCTTCGGGGGCCTGGCTCTGCACCTACTATTTGTATGATGATATGAACAACCTGCGCTGTGTGATACAGCCGGAAGGGGTGAAGCTATTGCCGGGAGCTGGTTGGCTGCTGTCAGCCACCCAGCTGGCCGAACAATGCTTCCGGTATGAGTATGACAACCGGGGCCGTATGATAAAAAAGAAAGTGCCCGGTGCAGGGGAAGTATGGATGGTGTATGATGCAAAGGACAGATTAGTGCTGACACAGGATGCCAACCTACGTACTCAGCAAAAATGGATGTATACCACCTATGATGCATTTAACCGGCCCGAGGCCACAGGACTGATAACCGACCCTGCCAATTATAATAACCATGGCTATCATTTAAGTTTAGGTTACGTTAACAGCCCCTACCCCATATTGAGCAATTACACCAGTGAAGAACTGAGCAAAACATTTTATGACAGCTATAGCTGGCTGGGCAGCTATGGCAACCCGCTGCCAGCCACTTACAACAGCAGTTATAATACTTTCTTTCAAACAGTAAGTAATACAGTATGGCCTTATGCACAGGCCAATGTGCAAACCACGAACCTGAAAGGAATGCCAACGGGCAGCCGGGTAAAAGTGCTGGGTACCTCCACCTACTTATACAATATCAGTTTTTATGATGACAAAGGAAGGGTGATACAGGTGCAGGGTACCAACATCACCGGGGGCACAGATATAGCTACCACGCAATACACCTGGGCCGGGCAACCATTAGTGGCGATACAAAAACAGCAAAAGAACGGAGCTGCAACACAGCAGCATATCGTGGTCACCAAAATGGAATACGATCACCAGGGCCGGGTGCTGGCAGTAAAGAAAATAGTGAACAGCACGATTGGTGCCATTGCGCTGAACAAGCCGGAACAACTTATCGTTAGCAACAAGTATAACAAACTGGGCCAGCTAAAAGAAAAACAATTAGGCGCCGGGCCCGGTACCCCGCTTTATGGTGCCGGTGGGCTGCTGAACTACGACTACAATATCCGCGGCTGGCTGCTAGGTATGAACCGGGACTATTTAACAACAACCGGGCAAAGCGGTTCCAAAAAATTTGGTTTTGAACTGGGCTATGATAAACTCACCAACAGCAGCGGCCGCAATTTTACTGCCCAGCAATTCAACGGTAACATTACAGGAATGACCTGGAAAAGCGATGGTGATGATGTGAAACGGAAATATGATTTTACTTATGATGCTGCCAACCGGCTGCTGAAAGGCGAGTATGAACAGGATGATGCGACGAGTAGCTGGAATGCTGCAACCATGAATTTCACCATGCAGATGGGCAACGGCACCGACCCGCTTACGGCCTACGATGCCAATGGCAATATAAAAGCGATGACACAATACGGCTGGAAGCTGGGGGGCAATGTGAATACACCGATAGATAATCTTACCTATAATTATATAGCAGGAACCAACAAACTGCTGAATGTGATAGATGCCAGTAATGACCCGCTTACAAAACTTGGGGATTTCCGGACGTCTTCATTACACCCAAACCAAAGTAAAACAACTACAACAGTTGACTATACCTACGATGCCAACGGCAACCTGAAAAAAGACCTGAACAAGGATATTGGCACAGCAGCGGCAGAAGATATTATCTATAATCACCTGAACCTGCCGCAAAGCATAACGGTAAGAAAGGCGGGTGGCCTAGTAAAAGGAACCATCACTTATACCTACGATGCTGCGGGCAATAAGATAAAGAAGGAAGTGGCCGAAACAGGACAACTACCAAAAACCACTTTATACCTGGGTGGTGCCGTGTATGAAAATGATGTGTTGCAATTTTTGGGACAGGAAGAAGGACGGATACGCTACCAACCCGAATCTGCAAACGGGCCGGACAATCTGCATTATGATTACATGATAAAAGACCACCTGGGCAATGTGCGGATGGTGCTGACCGAACAACAAATAACAGATGCCTACCCGCCTGCCAGTATGGAAACGGCACAAGCCACGACAGAAGAAGCGCTGTATGCAAATTTACCAGCAACAAGGGTAAGCAAACCCGCCGGATACCCAGCTGATACTTATACTAACCCGAATGACGAAGTGGCAAAGACAAATGGCAGCGGAAATAAAATTGGTCCGGCTATTGTTTTAAAAGTTATGGCGGGGGATAAGTTTAATATTAGGGTAAATAGCTGGTATAAAACGTATGGGGCAAGCCCCGGAACGCCAGTAAGTTCGTTGAATGATTTATTAAGCGCATTAGCTGGAGGGATAGGAAATATAGGTGGTGGCCATGGTGGTGCCACAGGCACAGAAATTACCAACAGCGGCGTACTGACACCGGGACTAACGAACTTCTTAAACAGCCAGAGCTACAACAGCAGCAAACCGAAAGCATTTATCAACTGGATATTTTTGGATGAACAATTTAAATATTATGCTGGCGGGGTTGAACAGGTGGGAAGCAATGAAGAGCTTAAAACACATTTGTTTAATGATGTACCGGTAAATAAAAGTGGTTGGTTATATGTGTATGTAAGTAATGAGACACCAAACATAGATGTGTTCTTTGATAATTTACAGGTGACACATATAAGAAGTGCCATGGTTGAAACGAATGAATACTATCCATTTGGATTATTGATGAAGAACATTTCTTATCGGTCAATGAAAAATGAATATCAGGAAAACAAGCGAATGTTTAATGGAGGGAACGAATTACAATCAAAAGAGTTTAATGATGGCAGCGGATTAGAAATGTATGATGCCAGTAACAGGTTTTATGATGCACAGATTGGCAGATTCCACCAAATAGACCCATTGGCTAATCTTTCTGATAACTGGTCAACCTATGCGTTTGCTTCAAACAACCCTATTTTACGAAACGACCCGCTGGGCTTAAAAGATTCAATAGTTGTTGGTAGTGATAAAAAGAAAGAGCATGTTCGGTCAGTAATAACCGGAGAGAATGTAACGGTAACAGGCAAAAGAAAGCGAGCAGCTGCATCAAGTAGTCAGACAAACTATGTTACTTTTGGAGCATTGCTTCTAACAAGAGAAGCAGTAGGTTCAAGGTTTGGCTGGTACGGGATAGGGTTTGCTTTCCTGTGGACAGTGGGTGAATATGCAATTAAAGGCCCAACGATTGAGGAGCTAATAAATCAAGCAGCACAAGTCACTAAGGAGAGATTACTACAATGGGCAAAGGGTGTTGTCGCTAACCATGCGGCCACATTAGCAGCATTGGCGGCATGGGGAGGGCAACAGGAAAAATTGTATGAAATATATGCTGAATCAGCCGGAGCATACCGTTATTTAAAAGGCGGAAGGTTTTGGAAAATGTTAGATGAAGGTGAAATTGATTTAGCTGCTGGAGCAGTTTGGAAGTATGGAACTACAAAGCAAACTAATGTAATTGGTGGGCCTGGACAAAACCCTGCAAGGTATTCTTCAGGGGAACTTGGGAACGGCCTTCAAGATAGGGTTATATATACTGGTAACAAGGCTCAGGTTTTAGCGATGCAAGCATACAAGATTGCAGAATATTTTTTGGCTAATGGCGATTTACCGCCTGGGAATAAAGCAACATGGTAATAATAAATTGGTTTTTGTAAAATAGAAATATATGAAAGTTTGGAAAAAAGGTGTTCACGATAGCCCCTTAGATATTTATTCAAATGAAGAAGACCCAATAAAAGAAAAAGTTATTATATGGGCTCCTGTTTACTCTACTGCGTTGGGTAAATATTTTTCAGAGCGGAGTTACGGAGAAAAAGTGAATGAGGTTTTATACAGGGAGTTTTGTCTGAAAAGTGGTTATAATGATAAATTACTGTATTATGGGCCGAGGAAGAAAATAGTTGATTGTGCTATAGTGTTGAATTATCAATCAGTTCTGGAAATGAGTAATGAGGAATATGGAAAGTATCTTGCAAAGCTTTACATCGAACGCAGCAACCAGTTTACAGAATTAAAGATTAAGGATTTTGATGTGGGAAAATACGTGGAAGATCTTACAGAGTTTTTTAAATTGAATATGTTGTGGTAATGTATCAAATTCGGTAACGTATCACTTTATCGGTAACGTATCACTTTATCTGGTTTTGCAGCAACGGCATAAAACAATGAGTTACAGGAGGCAATTAATTGCCTCCTGTCTTTTTTTAGTGTATTATTAGGTGGTTTTTTAAGGACCTGAACATTTTCAGTCATATTTTTTCTATTGATGTATTAAAATACCAGGTCAGGATGGAGTGTAAATATTGCAGCAGTTAGGTACACAGCCATATACTACCGGAAGACCTAAAGCGTTTATAAACTGGATATTGTTTGATGAGCAGTTTAAATATGTATCCAGCAGCAGTAATGCGGAACAGGTGGGAGCGAATGAAGAGTTTAAAACACATCTGTTCACCGATCTGCCAATAAACAGGAATGGCTATCTTTATGTATATGTAAGCAATGAAACGCCTAACATAGATGTGTTCTTTGATAATCTGCAGGTAACGCATATAAGAGGGGTGGTGCTGGAGGAAACGCATTATTATCCGTTCGGTCTCCCGCAAGCCGGCATCTCTTCAAAGGCGTTGGGCTTCGGTGGTGCAAATAACAAACGCAAATACAATGGTAAAGAAGAGCAAAGCAAAGAGTTCTCCGATGGCAGCGGATTGGAGTGGCATGATTACGGAGCAAGAATGTACGACGCACAAATAGGAAGATGGCATACACAAGACCCATTACAGGAAGATGAATATTGGAGTGAGTTTGATAAAGAATATAAATCTGAATTAACAGAAGAAGGATACGAAGTTGGTGAGGAAGAAATGGAAAGCGGAAGAAAAAATTCAGGCATACTTACCTGGTTGAGCCCACGAAGTGCAATCACAGCCGAAAATTCAGCGGTGCACTACAACGAAAGCCCGTATGCGTATGTGGGCAACAATCCGATGAATTTTATAGACCCGTTTGGATTGGATTCTCTACCAGCTAAAACGCTGCCAACTGTTGTTCTGCCGCCTGGTAAAAAAAGTGGCGTTAATCCACTTGGCCCGATATTGATTCTTGCAGGCCAACCCCTAAATTTTTTAAAACCTGTTGGAGCTGCGGGATCCGCACCTGGTTCGTCTCTCGCATCATGGTACTATGGTAGAAGTTATACAGGTTCTACTGCTCCAGCAAAAGCATTTTTAAGAAAGAAACTTACGAAGGTTGTAGGTGAAAAAACTGCCCGAAAGATAGTAAATAGAAGATTTGGTGCAACTATTTGGGGGAGAGTTTGGGGTAGAGCAGTTCCATGGGTGGGATGGGCTTTATTGGGAAAAGATATTTGGGATAACAGACACGATATAGCCGGAGCAATAAAAGAATGGCATGGTAAGGGTCTAGCTACTGTTACATATACAAATCCGGATGGATCCAAAGGAGAAGAAGTTATTTGCTTTGAAACAGGCACACTTCTGTATGCTCAAAATGGGCTGACTCCTATTGAAAATATAAAAATCGGTAATATTGTATACTCTTATAATCTTGAAAAGGACAAACTGGAGCTAAGCAAAGTTGTCAATGTATTGAGCAGACAAACAGAAGGGATTTTTGAAATTACAGCAGGTAGCGAAATCATTAATGTAACAGCAGAGCATCCGTTCTATGTTGTGGGCAAAGGATGGACAAAAGTAAAGGAACTTAAAGCCGGCGATGTATTGAAATCTTCTGACGGTAAGTCAACAGTTGGCGTAAGTGGTATCAGAGCATTGAGCAAAGCAGTTACGGTGTATAACATAGAAGTAGATGGCAATCACAATTATTTTGTAACGGGCAGTACCATCCTTGTTCATAATAAGAATATCACACAGATAAAAGCTGAACAGGAATCTACGAACAACAAAATAAAACAAAATGAGTAACGAAACCTTTGATAAGCTAAAAGCCCTTGTTATTAAAAAGACCGGTGTTGATGATGAAGAAGTAACGAGAAATGCAGCAATAGAGGAAGACTTAGGAGTAACGGGTGATGATGCGATGGAGTTATTAGTTGAATATGGAAAAGCTTTTAATGTGGACGTAACAAAATTTATGGCAGCAGATTATTTTAGTGCTGAGGGTGATCCGATTTTACCTGCTATCATTAGGTTTTTAACAAACAGAAAAAAGCGAAAGTCGAAAATATTAACCATTGGCCATCTTGAAAAAGGAATCCATGCAGGCCGGTTAGATGAAGAAGTAATAAACAGTTAAAAACTATGAAGCCCCGTGAGGGGCTTTCCTTCCCCGACGAGTCTCCTCCGCAACCTCTATGAATTGGCAGCGTAGCAGGAAGGGACTCGTCGCTTAGTGAACGGAAGGTCTGTTATTATTCAGCAGTAGTATAATCTATAAAATCCCGGTAATCCTGCATATTGAAAGGGGGCTGTCTGCTGAACATATAAAACGATGCCGAGCTATGCAGGTATTTATCCGGGCTGTCTGCCAGTTTCCATTTTCCTGTACAGGGGTTATTATGAATGTAATGCAGCTTTTGTAAGATGAACTTTTCTGTACGACATTCTTTTACATCAAAAGAATCTTTCCATATTGCGTGTTTCTTACCACGGGTCCGGTCTTTGGCAGTTACTCCAGCCTGCAGGGTTTGCAGCAGTGTGTTATCTCCATGCTTTATCAATCGCTCTACGATTTCCTTCCCCGACGAGTCTCCTCCGCAACCTCTATGAACTGGCAGAGTAGTTGGAAGGGACTCGTCGCTTAGTGAACGGAAGGTCTGTTATTATTCAGCAGTAGTATAATCTATAAAATCCCGGTAATCCTGCATATTGAA
>JBEBIF010000452.1:0-2845 GCA_040080515.1 Chitinophagaceae bacterium
AGTTGGCTTTTTCCACATCCTGCAGGAAATAACCATGCGTGGCAATATGCAACACCGTAACCTGGTGTGTTCCTTTCAGGTTCGTTTCAGTAGCCTCTGGTATCCCGATGTTTTCAGCATCTTATTGATCCCGTTCACTTCTGTTTTTGTAGCCGGCAATTGCGGAATACTTCCGGATCCATAATCTGGAAATCCGATCAGTGTGGCTTTCTTTCCCGGTGCCCCGGATGATTTTCCGCTCTTCAAAATATCTTTCGCATTGCCCATCAATACAATATCATATTGATTGATAAGAAAATCACCAGCTGGTTTTTTTAGTGTGTATAAATTGATCTGGTTGTACACGCCATCCACAGAAGCATAGATGGTCTTTTTCCCTTTTACTTCAGCTTCAAATGGCTGCCAATAATGTATATATGACTTTTCATCATTCATTTTGTTCTTCATCATCAGCCGGTAGGTTTTAGCCAGTTTCCCTTCCATCTCATTTCCATTGGGTAACAATACCAGTTTAGGCTGCGGGCTGCCTTTAGTCACCACCAGTCCCAGGTAGCTGCTGCTGTCCAGCAATACCTGGTCAAAGATTTTCAACCGGATGATCTCAATTAGTGCTTCATCTGCCTTTAGTTTACTCTGAACATCTGAATACTTTACTTTACTGGTAAAATAAAAGCGGGAAAATTCTTTGGAATTTTCAGACAATTTTTTCTCCATGGCATTGGCAGCATTTTCCAGCGAATCGAGATTGATGCCCTGTTCATTCAATTCTTCCTTGGAATATCCATACAACGCTGTCAGTTGCTCTTTTTGATCGAGCCACTCCAGGAAGTCTTTTACCAATTTTTCATTGCCGCTGTTCAATATGCTTTCACTCACCTTCCGGGATGAACTCAACAGCAGCCCTTTGGTGGCCAACCGGTATTCAAACAGATCGGTAAGTATCTCCTTATTTGCAGACCCGGCTTCCAGAGCAAAGTTGTAAAAACGCTGAAACCGAGGCGACAACATATCCCAGTATTTCGTTTTCTCCGACTCACTCATCGGAGGAAAATACTTGTTGATGAACTCCAGCGATTTTTCCATCACAGCATGATATAAAGTGTAAGCCCCGTTGTAATCCTTCTTCCTCCACAATAAGATGGCCAGGTCTTCCTGTGATTGTACATACAAGGGATGTGTAATGCCTAATGAGGTTTCCCTGCTTTTTAATACTCCTTCCAGCATAGGTGTGGCTTCATCATAGCGTCCTTTATAGCGGAGATAATTTCCCAGGTCACTCACCACTTTTGCATAGGCCGGATTCGTTTCACCCATAGAAGCTTTGTAAATACCGGCGGAGCGGCGAAGCATTTCCTCTACTTTGTCGTCCTTCTTCATTACCATATACAATATCGCCAGGTTATTTAGCATATTAGCATACTCTGGCTTCCCTTTCTCCAATCGTCTCTCTAATCCCTGGTAAATGCGTTCTGCTTCCGCATATTTTCCCATTTGCTGGTACAGCAAGGCTAAATTGGAAAAAAACTTCAGGTGATTTTTTGCTTTGCTCACTTCCAGTTTGCCAGCCAGTTGCAAGGCACTCTCCAGCAATTTTGCCCCATCTTCATACCGGCCGATGGATTGATACAGGATCGCTTTATTATTCAATATGATGGCATGTGTCATAGCCTGTTCCTGCCCATTGGTTTTGATCAGTTGGATAGCCGATTCAAATTCTTTCTCTGCTTCGTTATACTGGCCCTGGTTATAATGCAATACAGCATAATTATTAAGTGAGGCAGCTACAGCCATACTCGTCTCACCTTGCTTTTCCTTTCTTATTTGCAATGCTTCCCCGGTCGAAGTTTCTGCTTGTGCAAAGCGTCCCATCGATGTATAAAGTAATCCCTGCGTAGCGATCGTTTTGGTGTAACCGGGATCTGCTGTCAGCGAACCTCTTTCAAAATAGTTTCGGGCAGCATTCAATCGTTTCTCTGCATATATAAGGCGGCCGGTGGCATAAGCAGACTGGCCCAATTGCATATTCAACCTTGCGTTCTCTTCGTCAGTCAGGTCTGCATCTTTGTATAAAGAATGTGCAATGGTTCCGAGCCGGGCAAACTTCGCCCCAAACTCTCCCCGGCCCCTGCCGCCAAAAACTCCGGAATTATCACTCAGTAAAATGGCATAGTCAACATCGGTGGAATCAAACTCTGCATTAAAGTCATCCAGTTCCTTATAGGCAGCCTGGCGGGCTTTACTTTTGGCTGTATATTTTGCATTGCTTACTTCGCCCTGGGCTTTACCTTTTGCCCTGTCTTTTATCTTGTTCAGAATTTGGGCTGAAGATGACATGGCAATAAATAGAGGAAGAAGGATAAGAAGAATTTTCATGGTTTGCGTTTGAGTAAGTAATCAGTTTACAAGGTACATATAATCTCCAATTTCCACATACCACTAAAGGGGTACTTGCCTCATATCCCGGCTCCCGGCTATTCATCCGGCACATATTTCATTGGTAACAAAGCTTTTCCCCATTACCGTTTACTCTTTAGCTTGCTGTAAAAGTCAACAATATGAAAAGGATGTTTACCACAGTACTTACCGTTGCATGCACTATCGCATCAATGGCACAAATACCCCTGACCGTTTTGCCAAGTGGCGGTAATAAAAAGGCGACTATCAGCGAACGAATAGGCCTTACTGATGTGACAATACACTATGACCGCCCTGGAGTAAAAGGACGTGAAGGGAAGATCTGGGGCCAGTTGATCCATGTCGGTTTTATTGATCAGGGTTTCGGCCCGGCAAAAGCAGCCCCCTGGAGGGCGGGCGCCAATGAGAACACCTATTACGACTCCGGACG
>JBEBIF010000453.1:0-2844 GCA_040080515.1 Chitinophagaceae bacterium
ATTGCTTCAAATGGAGATGTCTTCCCATGTGCTGTATTAAGGATAAAAATGGGGAACCTTAAAGAAAATAAATTCAAAGAAATTTGGGCAACACCCAGCAGTGTCCGGTTAAGAAATTGCATATAGTTCCTCAAACGTATCTTGATGTAATAGCTCAGGGGGAATCTGAAGACCAGCGGCTGCCTCATTTCTCATCTTAATCCGCAGTTCCCTTACCCTTCTTATGCTCACTCTTTCGTTGTGTTGCTCATGACAATATATTGCAAGGAGCAGATAGGTTATCAGTCCTCCGAGCATCTGGGCCATTAATCCATACTGACTTCTCGCAATTAGATGATACACCTTGAGGTGCTGTTTCCACCAGCCAAAGAAACTTTCGATGTTCCACCTCAGTTTATATGCAGCAGCTATATTCTCCGCTGATAAATCATGGCGATCGGTGGCAACCCAGTAGTCTTTGCAGTCTACCCGATACCCCACTACACGAACTTCCTTTTCTATCTGATTGACACCCTTCGTCCCCAGCAACACAAGTGCATCATAAAACACTATACTACCCGGGATAACCTTGTTCTCCTGTATGACTGTCTTTGTCGTACCCTCTTTTATCCGGCAAATGAAATGCTTCCCCTCTGCCTGCCATTCGTCAAAGCTCTTATGACGTTGATAATACCGATCCATTACCCCTGTCTGACCCTCTGAAAGTATTTTGCTTACAAAGGGTCGTTCATCACCCTTGCCATCTGTAACGGATGTTCCCCCTGAAAAAAAATACTCCAACATCTCTAACTATTTGAAATCATTTTATTTTACGGCGTGATGTCAGTTTCTTCTTAGTGGTTACAATTACTCCTCTGCATGGGATCGCTTCCGGCATTCTGACATTTGCAGCTTCTATTAACTTCCTTACAGAGCCTCGGGGCTGTGGTATCTGATTGCATTGTTTTTCTCCGTTAATTATCAATTCAGTGGCACATAAAGTGGAAAGTTCATTAATGCCTTCTTGAATTGTTACATCCAGATGCTGCCATCTTATGGCAAGCTCCTGTATGATTCGATATGCCAGCATCACTACAAATGCATGACCACGGGTCCGTGTTGCCAGACGGACGTGAATAGGGCGGAGTTCCAAGTCCACTGTCTTGCTGGTACGGAATGCGGATTCTACTAATGCAAGATCTTTATAACGGTTATGGATAATCTCTTTCGTTGCGGCTGCCTCCGATAAGTCAGTCTTTAGTACATAACATCCGTCGAGTTTTGCTTCCTCGGTTAAAATATCATCCTCTACAGTTAGTTTTATCTCCCTATCAGATGCTGATAGCAAAGCCCAATCCGAAATCTTCAATTGTTTACTACGGTCATTGACCCTGCGAAGCGAAACTTCAACAACCGAACGGGGATGCTCTTTGAGATATTGGTTTTGTTTGGCAATTTCCTTTTTCAAGGCTTTTAGTTTGTCTTGCCTTGATTTTTGTATTTCCAGTGCCCGTGCAGGATTTCGTCTAAGCACATACCGAAGCCCTTCAATAGTTTTGACTTCTGCAAGCTCCTGCTCGAAAAGATCCATCTGTATTACTTTTTCCTTAAGCAGCTTCTCTATCTGTGGTTTTGTGATTGCTGTAATGTAATGAAAGCCATACTGTGCAGACCCCAATTGTTCGATCTGTTGACTTTTAATCATCCCCCGATCCCCAACAAATGTCACCCCTTGGCTGCCAAAACGTTCAGCAACCTTTTTGATTTGCGGGGCAAATGTCTTGGGGTCTTGCGTATTGCCGGTAAATACCTCTACTGACAGAGGCACTCCGGTTTCATTGCATAACAGTCCTATAACTATTTGTTGTTTGCCTTTCTTTCCGTCTCTATTATATCCAAAGGCTGACAGCTCATTATGGGTGCCTTCAAAATAAGAACTGGTTACATCATAAAGAAACAGCCCCGGTTTATCTGTGCGATAAAGGTTTCTAAAAAGACGGTCTTCAATCGTTGCCTGGTTTTCACAAAGCCAATCCAAATTGACATATAAATCATCTTCGTCAAACTTCCCAAGTCCAACTACATCACAGGCGGCATGGCATCCTGCCAGCCTCACTGCCGACAACCGTGAGCCCTGATCAATCACACGGGCTATAACCTGCCACAGTCCCAGTTTGCCATGCCTGGTTGTCCCAAAGGCATTGACGATACCCAGTTGTCGGGCTATATCATAAACCAGCCATACTGCCCCTATGGATAACCCCTGCTTTTGTGAAAATGATTTTCCCTTATCTGTCAATTCCGAAAGATTTTTCTTGTGCCGTAGCGCCAGACGGATAGCAGCAATTTCTTCCTCCGAGCATTTAGAGAGATTGGCTATCGTGCGATGCCTGACCTTTTTGCCCTCACGATAAGATTCGCGCAGCAGATATCGCGTATATGACTTGTTGCCTTGTTTAACAGTAGATGAATCGACATACATAGTGAGTACAATTATAATCTATTATTACATATATGTCAATATAATTATCACTTTGAAATAATATTATTAGTGGCTACATTAAGGGCTAAATTTCATTTAACTTCCCGTAATATATGAATTTTATGATTTCTTAGGGGGGAACTTCCGTTATTAAGAATCGCTCAATTTAGGTTTTAATAAATTCATCCTGTCCAAGTATGCTCTCTGATCCAAATTGCCCTAATATCCAGTCTTTTGTTAAACAAGGATTGTTCATAAGGCAATAGGCATGACATAGCCAGTTGTATCGGGTATTTGCTCTATGAAGCGCCTCAAGAAATATCCTTCTGTCTTCGTCTTCTTTGTAGATGAGTTTCCTTGCGTTTCCTCGTGAAGTTATATGC
>JBEBIF010000454.1:0-2836 GCA_040080515.1 Chitinophagaceae bacterium
CTATTGCCGTGTCCGTACAATTCCATGAATTTTTTGCCACCACACTATAATTTCTGAAAGGTTCCAGCCCGTCAAAATAACCACCTTCCTGGAAGGGGGCTCCATTAAGACTGAACTGAAAGCCGGTGCCGCCGGTAGCAGATGCAGTGATGCTTCCGTTGAATTGATTATTGGTTGCATCGGTCTTTGTTACCGAAAGCTGAATGGGATCCTTGTCGCAGGAAGGTGCGGGAATATCATGGCGACAGGAAAAGAATACTACGATCGTCATCAGCGTCACTGACATTGATAATACCACCCATGTTTTTTTCATACGTATTGTTTTAAAGGTTACTTCCCTGGCAAGGGAAAAAATTGTGGTGGTTGAATTCAATATGTGGCGAATGGTCCTTACCTGATTTTAATACTTCTTCGTTCATTTTTTCAACGACTTATTTTTCTTTATTTGAAATACCCTTGACAGGTTAAATCCAAACCGCACTTCTCCTTTGCCCCATTGCCCGGTTGTTTCGGTAATGAAGGCCCTTTCATTCATGCCGGTGGAATTAGAGAAGTGTAATTGAAAAACGTGGCCTCCGGTTTCAATATCAAATCCCACGGACAAAGGATGATAAAATCCGCTGTCCGGCATTCCGATGAACACATGCGTATAGTCCCAGGTAAAGGCAATGCGTTTGGATAATTTGATACGGCCACCTACTCCCAGTCCGTAAATATTATTCGGATCTGTTTCAAGCGCCACCAGGTTCCTATGCACCATTGTTGGTGCCACCTGCAGCGTTATTGTTTCACTGAACTTGCGGCCGATAATGGCCTGGAAATAATACGCCAGTTTGGAGGTGTAGAAATTCTTCCGGTTAGGGTCAGCCCAGGGCAGCCCATCCAGTGTGATACCGGACACTAATGCAAATGTGACCGGTGAACTCCACGGACCGGTGGATTGCCGGATGGGTGCATACTTGATATAGGCATCGAGTTCTTTTTTATAAGTACTTCTTCCCACACCGGCCATCAGGTTTTGTAAAATGCCAAAATCAAAACCCATCCGCATACTTGCCTGGTCCAAGCCAAAGAAATTTTTATACCCCTGGTCCAGCTGGCCAAACCGGTGAAGGATGCGGAAATCCATTGTACCCGGATTCAGGAATTCCATCGAATGCCCGTTGATGACCCTTGGGGATTTAAATGCATATTTTATCCGTTCCTTCTTTGGTTTTTCATCACCGATCAGTTTTAGCAGGTCCTCATCCTGTGCAAACAGGTTGCCGGAGAATAAGACAAGAAGCAACAGGGCACTGAGTCTGAAAATTAGTTTGTTCATACTGCTGGATTTTAATAATTAACTTTTAAGTAATTCAAGCGAGCAGGAAACAGTGATCTTTGCCACTTTGGAAACCTTATCTGCCACTAACCCTGGTATGGACACTTTGTAGTCGGCCAGTTTTACACTAAAGTCTGCACTGGCTTTTATCTTACCTCCCTGGATCACAATTTTCGCTTCTGCTTCCACATCGTTTGATTCGCCATGCAGGGTCAGCTTTCCTTTTACCTTTACCGGGTAGGTGCCATCTTTTGTAAAATCCACTTTGCTGATGTCTTTTATCTCCCCTTTGAATTCAGCTTTTGGATACTTGCTGCTCTCTACATAGTTCTCATTAAAATGTTCTTCCATCAATGCTCTTTCAAATGCAAACCCTTTCATCAATACGGCGAATTGCATATTTCCTGATTTGATGTCCACCACGCAGGTAGCACTCCGGTTGATGCCTTCGATCTTCTCTGGTGAAGATGGAGAAGTGGCATCAAAATTTACCTGGCCGGTTTTGGTATAGTATTTTTGACCAATAGCAGCATTGGCGATAAGTAGTGCAAAAGCGGCAATAAATACGTTTTTCATAATTGATTTTTTAGTGATTAATTTTTTATATCTACCACGCTGCGGACCAGCAATACATCTGAGCCCAGCATTTCATCTGCATTATACCCGGAACAAATTCCTTTTACAGCAATGATGTTTCCTTTTTGCACGGAAGCAGCCCCACTGCCATGCGCACTATCCACGCTGCAGCGTACGGAAGACATGGCGTTCGTGTCACCCAGTACAATGGAATAAAATCCCTTTTCGTCTTTGTTCAGTTCTTTCACCATCCCTTCCACTCTTATCACTTTGTCCCAGTATTTTTTATTAGAGGCCTGTTCGTTCTCCGAAAATTCTTTTACCAGGTCTGTAGCGGCAATTGAATAATCCGGTTTTAGCCTGGCCGTGTCTTTATGGGTCCTGTTGTATTCCTTGTATATATATATGGCAGCAGCACCAAGTAAAAGGAGGAGCGGCAGCACTATATACCGGAGGATGTTTTTCCTTTTCATTATAGCGGCTTTAGTGGTTAATTATTAAGCATGCCGGAATCGATCCATTTTTTAATGGCAGCGATCTGGCACTTATTCATCTTTGGCGTCCCCTGTGGCATAGGTGAAAATCCCGGCGAATGATTGATGGACCCGTATAGCGTTCCGTTTTGAGCTATGGTCTTGTCGGCAGCATAGGTACCCATCAGTACATTACCCGATGGAAAGGCTCCTGTATGACAACTGTAACAATATTGCTGAAACATCGGTACCACTTTTTGTGTATAAGAAATGGTACCGGTGGTGTCTGTACAGGGTGCATTGTTGCCTCCGTACAACAGGTCTTCTTTATCGTAATAACAGGAGCTTACAGAAACAGCACAGGTGATCGCTAATACTATTGAAAGAAAGAATTTCATACTATTGATTTTAATTGTTTAAAGTACCGGCACTGATCCATTTCTGAACCTGGCGAATTTCACAGTCC
>JBEBIF010000455.1:0-2828 GCA_040080515.1 Chitinophagaceae bacterium
ATGATGGAGTAACCGCCCCGGGCATTCAAAACCTGGTGGAAGCGGTGCGGCATATGGGAAAGATCGTAGTGGTGGCGCCGGATAAACCCCAGTCCGGTATGGGACATGCCATCACCATTGGTCAGCCGTTGCGCCTGCATAAGATCCATTCGATAGATAATGTGGAGACCTGGTCGTGTACCGGCACACCTGTGGATTGTGTAAAGCTGGCGGTTGACAAAGTGCTGCACCGCAAACCGGACATTTGTCTCAGTGGTATCAATCACGGCGCTAATCACAGTATCAATGTCATTTATTCCGGCACTATGTCGGCTGCCGTGGAAGCGGCTATTGAAAGTATTCCTTCTGTTGGGTTTTCGTTGCTTGATTATCGTATTGATGCCGACTTTACCGGCGCCAGAAAATATGTCCGCATCATTGTAGAGAAAATGCTGTCCACCAAACTGGAGAAACACACCGTGCTGAACGTAAATATTCCTGCTGTGGCACCGGAACTGCTGAAAGGATTTAAGATCTGCAAACAAGCGTATGCCAAATACGAAGAAGATTTTATAGAACGTAACGATCCCCATGGCCGCAAATATTTCTGGCTTACCGGAGAATTTGTAAACTTTGACAAAGGCACCGATACCGATGTGTGGGCCCTGGCCAATAACTATGTAAGTGTGGTGCCCGTACAATTTGACCTCACCAATTACGTTTTAAAGTCCAAACTCGAAAAACTCTGGAAATAATGCTAAAAAAAGACCACCTCCGCCTCGGATTAGCCCTCGGATTGCTCGGCCCGCTGCTGGGCCTGGTAGTAGTGTACTTCATAAAATTTCCTTCGTACACCTTCAAAGAATTCCTGGATTATTTTATGCACGACAACCGTATGATCACTTCCATCGGCTCTCTTAGTTTGCTGGCCAACGCCATCCTGTTTACCCTGTATGTAAATACCAGCCGTGATCAAACGGCCAAAGGCATATTTATTGTTACCCTTATTTATGGTATTGGTATACTGGTGTTGAAGATCTTTAATTAAAAAAAGTCAGGAAGACGGAAAGACGGGAAGTCAGGAAGTCGGAAAGACGGAAAGTCAGGAAGTCCGAAAGACTTTCCGATTAACAAACTATTTCTTTCGGACTTCCCGACTTTCTGACTTTTCTGACTTTCTGACTTTTCTGACTTTACAGACTAACTTGAATAATGAACTATTACCTCATCGCCGGCGAAGCATCTGGTGACCTGCATGGTTCCAACCTCATCAAAGAATTAAAAAAGCTGGATGCGGCTGCTTCTTTTCGTTGCTGGGGTGGTGATAAAATGCAGGAACAGGGCGCTGTATTAGTAAAGCACTACCGCGACCTTGCCTTTATGGGCTTTACCGAAGTGCTGATGAATCTTCGCACCATCTTCCGCAACCTGGCTTTTTGCAAAGAAGATATTTTACAGTTCAAACCGGATGCACTGATACTGATTGATTACCCGGGCTTCAATCTCCGTATCGCCAAATGGGCAAAACAGCAGGGTATCCGGGTCATCTATTATATTTCTCCGCAGGTATGGGCCTGGAAAGCCAACCGGGTAAAAAGCATGAAACAATGCATCGACAAGATGCTCGTCATTCTTCCTTTTGAAAAAGACTATTTTAAAAACAAATGGGATTGGGAAGTGGAATATGTAGGGCATCCGCTGGTGGAGGTGGTGGAGCGGTATGGGTTACAGGAAAAGGGTCACGGGATGTCCGACAAGCCGGTGATCGCTTTATTACCCGGCAGTCGTAAGCAGGAGATATTGAAAAAACTGCCGGTGATGCTGGAAGTAAGTCAATCGTATCCGCAGTACCAGTTCATTGTGGCGAAGGCACCGGGGGCGGATGAAGATTTTTATGCGGCACTGCTGAAAGGCTATGCGAATGTTTCTTATGTAGCCAATAAAACGTATGAGTTGCTGCGGCAATCTAAAGCGGCGCTGGTCACTTCCGGTACGGCCACATTAGAAACTGCTTTGTTTGGTGTGCCGGAAGTGGTTTGTTATAAAGGATCGTATCTCTCCTACCAGATCGGCAAACGATTGGTGAATGTGAAATACATTTCATTGGTGAACCTGATCATGGATAAACTGGTGGTAAAGGAATTGATACAGGATGAGCTAACCGCAGCCAATCTTAAAGTAGAATTAGACGATATCCTGTTTAATGAGACCCGCAGGGTGCAATTGCGGGAGGATTATGCTGCGTTGAAACAATTACTTAGCCAGGGTGGTGATGCGTCGGCGAAGGCGGCGGCATCTATTTATCAATTCCTGGGATAAAGGCTGCCCAATTTTTTTCCCGCAAAGCCACTAAGAACACTAAGTTTTTTTAAATGGATGATCATTCCTTTGTGTACTTAGTCCCTTTGTGGGAAATCTTTTAAGCAAATACATTTACCGCAATAATTTAATCGCCAGAATGATAAGGCATAAAATAAATACCAGCAGGCTGATGCGGTTGATATTGTGCATATAGCCGATCCATTTGTCCTTTGGCCGGTTTGGATCTTTTTTCCTCAGGAAGAGGTATTCAGATAGTTGTTTCCAGACGCCCATGGTGCAAAGATATGGAGGGTTCCCTCCTTCGCCACATGCCTTCGGCAGTCAAGGAAGCTACGGAGGACAACCCCCTCTCCTTCTCTACAAACTCTACAAACCTAATTTAAAAATTCGGCAGGAGCGAAGTCGCACTTGGCAGGAGCAAGGTCGCAGTTGGCAGGAGCGAGGTCGCACCCGGCAGGAGCAAGGTCGCAGTCTGCAGCGGCGAGGTCGCAGTCTGCAGCGGCGAGGTCGCACCCGGCAGGAGCAAG
>JBEBIF010000456.1:0-2821 GCA_040080515.1 Chitinophagaceae bacterium
GTATTTCGTACTTCGTATTTCGTATTTCCCACTTCGTACTTATAAATTTCCTCTTGCATCCTGCTCTCTCTCCAATGCTTCAAACAGGGCTTTGAAATTTCCTTTGCCAAAGCTTTTGGCACCTTTCCGTTGTATGATCTCAAAGAATAAAGTGGGCCGGTCTTCTAATGGCTTGCTGAATATCTGCAACAGGTAGCCTTCCTCATCCCGGTCTATTAACACACCAAGCTGTTGCAGCGGTGCCAGGTCTTCATCAATTTTTCCCACCCTGTCCAGCACGGTTTCATAATAGCTGGGGGGAATGTTCAGGAACTCAATGCCCCTTTTTTGTAGTTCGGTAACCGTAGCCACAATATCGTCTGTGGCTATCGCCACATGCTGGCATCCTTCACCGTTATAAAAGTCGAGGTATTCTTCCACCTGGCTTTTCTTTTTCCCTTCTGCCGGTTCGTTGATAGGGAACTTTACAAACCCGTTTCCATTACTCATCACTTTGCTCATTAAAGCTGAGTATTCTGTTGAAATATCTTTATCATCAAAACTGAGGATATTACGGAAGCCCATCACTTCTTCATAAAATTTTACCCAGGGATTCATCTGGTTCCAGCCTACATTGCCCACGCAATGGTCCACATATAATAATCCGGTTTCGGTTGGGTTGTAATTGCTTTTCCATTCCCGGAAGCCGGGCATGAAAATTCCGTTATAATTTTTTCGCTCCACAAACAAGTGTACTGTATCTCCATAGGTATGGATACCGCTCAGTACCACTTCACCGTTGTCATCTTTTAGTATGGTTGGTTCAAGATATGGCTTACCGCCCCGCCTGGTGGTTTCTTCAAAAGCGCTGCGGGCATCCTCCACTTTCAGCGCCAGTACTTTTACTCCATCACCATGCTTATAGATATGATCTGCGATCGGATTATTTATCCGCAAGGGTGTGGTTAAAACAAAAGTCAGTTTGTTTTGCCGGATAACATAGCTCACTTTATCCTTCATACCGGTTTCGGGGCCGGCATAGGCCAGCGACTGAAACCCAAAAGCCGTTTTATAGAAATGGGCCGCCTGTTTGGCATTGCCCACATAAAATTCCACGTAATCAGTTCCCTGCAAAGGGAGAAAATCTGTTTGAGTGGCGCCTGAGGTAGTTGCAAGAGTTGTTGTTGACATGATTTTGACTTTAATACATGAAAAGAAAACCGCCTGTTCTGGCAGCAGTTTGGTTCAAAATCAGTTGCTGTCCATTGCTAATGCTTCCATCAGCAGATTGAAATGGCTGCGATGGTCAGAAAATAATTTATGAGCATAATCCGGACGCATTGCACAAAGTTAAACAATTGATTTATACAAATCTGCTGCGGGTCAGGCCTGTTACCTATTTTTGCCCCATGCAAAAAATCGGCATACTCGGTGGTGGCCAGCTGGGCCGGATGTTATTACAGGCTGCAGCTAATTACCCCGTAGAAACATTTATCCTGGAAAATGATGCGGATTGCCCCGCTGCCCATCTTTGCCATCATTTTACCAAGGGAGATATAAAAGATTTTGATGCGGTTTATACTTTTGGAAAGGGACTGGATGCACTCACCATCGAAATTGAAAATGTAAATGTAGAAGCGCTGGAAAAACTGGAGACGGAAGGAGTACGAATTTATCCCAGGCCTTCTGTCCTGAAAACAATAAAAAATAAGATCCTTCAGAAACAATACTATCAACAACTGAATATCCCGACTGCAGAATTTAAGATCACAAAAAACATTACAGAACTAGAAGAAGCAGCCTCCTTTCTTCCTGCCGTTCATAAGATCGGTGAGGGCGGTTATGATGGCAAAGGCGTTCAATTGCTTAAAACAAAAGATGATCTGTCCAAAGGATTTAATACGCCGTCTGTTTTGGAAAAAATGGTTTCCATCCATAAGGAGATCGCACAGATGGTAGCCGTGAATGACAGCGGCGAAACAGCTTTATATCCACCTGTGGAGATGTTGTTTGATCCCGGCCTGAACCTGCTCGACTACCAGCTATGTCCTGCCGAACTGAGCACACAGACCTTGTACCGGGTAGAAGCCATCGCTATTTCCGTTGTCAGAAATTTTAAATCTCCCGGCATTTTTGCGGTAGAAATGTTTGTTGATAAGAATGGAGACGTGCTGGTAAATGAAACAGCTCCCCGTGTTCATAACAGCGGTCATCATACTATTGAAGCGCATTTCAGTTCCCAGTTTGATATGTTGTGGCGGATCATGCTGGGTTACCCGATGGGTAATACCGATGCGATCCTTCCTTCCATCATGGTCAATATCATTGGAGCAGATGGTTACAGCGGCAAAGTACAGTACGAAGGTTTGGAAGAGGTGCTTAAAATAGAGGATGCCTTTGTTCATCTTTATGGGAAAAAAGAAACCCGGCCCGGACGTAAGATGGGCCATGTTACCATTTTAAGCAAAGAGAAACAGGAATTGCTGCATCAATCCAATAAAGTGAAGCGGACCTTGCTGGCAAAAGCCTGACCCTTTTATCCAATATAAATGCCGCTTATAACTACCGGGACTTGCCGTGCAGGAAGACAGTGCATTTCACGTCAAAAGGCTGACATTTATCCAGTATCTTTAACTCCCTGATTTTTATACCAATTGCACATCAAAAACTATGAGACGCATCATTCAAATATGCCTGGCTATTTCAGTTATAGTTCTTATGACTGCCTGTGGCAAAAAGAAAAAAGATGGTTCGCAGCTAAAACAAGCAGGCGCCAAACCCCCGCCCATGCGGGTGGATGGGTACATTGTTACCCCCCGGCTTTTCCAGGAAGATATTGAAG
>JBEBIF010000457.1:0-2816 GCA_040080515.1 Chitinophagaceae bacterium
CAGTTAGAGACAAGGCATGCCTTGTCTGTAGGAAGAGACAAGGCATGCCTTGTCTGTACCCCGGATCCAGGAAATTTATAAAGATGATTGTCCCGCTTAGGATCGAGATTGTTACAGAATCGCCACAAGGCTGTCGGCAGGTCGTTAGCATCTACGGTATGCTCTACATACAGGACCATCTTCACCCCTTCCAGTTCTGGCATTTCACAAAGCTGCTCATGCAATTCTTTTATATGTTCTGGCCGGTTCTTTTTTACAGAAATAATAATGCAAGGAATCTGTTTTGCTAACAGCGATGTATTTACAGAACTTATCTCAGCAAACTTCTCTTTGATCAGTGCCGGGTTTAACTCGTAACTCATAACTCCTAACCCGTAACTATCGTCTCTCTCCTCTTCCATCTTCGCAGTTCCATCAATACACATCTTACCGCCAAAGCCCATCTTACTGCAACTATGATCTAATACATCCATCGGGCCGGTTGAAAAATAAATATCAGTAGCAGGGTTCAAATTTTTGAAAACATATTTTGCCAATTCTTCGTATTCCTGAATTTTTACTCCTTCGTCAGCCAGCACCAATATTTTATTAAACATCATTTGCCCGGCTCCCCACATGGCATTCATCACTTTTTGTCCCTGCCCGGCATAGTCTTTTTTTATTTTAGTGATTACGAGATTGTGAAAGACACCTTCTATCGGCATATCCATATCCACTATTTCGGGTACCATGGTCATCTTAATAGGCGCCAGGAATATCCGTTCGGTGGCTTTACCCAGCCAGGCATCTTCCTGGGGCGGTATGCCCACAATAGTAGCAGGATACACCGCATTCTTTTTGTGCGTGATAGCGGTGATATGAAACCGGGGATACCAATCCGGCAATGAATAATAGCCGGTATGATCACCAAATGGTCCTTCCCAAATCAGTTCATCACCGGGGTCCACATATCCTTCGATGATAAAGTCTGCATCTGCGGGCACTTCCACATCCGGTTGTGAAATACATTTTACCAGTTCCACTTTTTTCTTTCGTAAGAAACCGGCCAGCATGTATTCATCCACATTCTCCGGTAAGGGTGCTGTAGCGGAATAGGCGTACACCGGATCACCACCCAAGGCCACGGCCACCGGCATTCGTTTATTTAGTTTTTTGTATTCAGCAAAATGTTTGGCACTCACTTTATGTTTATGCCAGTGCATACCGGTGAGGTCGGGGCCAAACACCTGCATACGGTACATACCCACATTACGGTTATTGGTATTCGGGTCTTTGGTATGTATTATAGGTAGTGTAACAAACGGACCACCATCCTTTGGCCAGCAGGTAATAACGGGAAGCTTGGTGATGTCGGGTGTTGCCATGATCACTTCCTGGCATTCACCCCGGCCTTTTTTTACTTTGGGCATCCAGCTGGCAAACTGGCTGAGTTTGGGCAGCAACTTTAGTTTATCAAGTATGCCTTCTTTGGGAGAAGATAACAGGTGAAAGAGGTTTTCAATTTCTTTGGCCACATCATCCAGGTGTTGCACACCCAATGCCATGCACATTCGTTTTTCACTGCCATAAGCATTCATCAGCACGGGGAAATCATAGCCGGTATTTTCAAACAGCAGGGCCTTGCCGCCATTTCCTGATTTGCTGATACGGTCGGTGATCTCTGCTATTTCCAGTTTGGGATCTACATAGGTCTTTATGCGAACCAATTCACCGGCCTTTTCTAATGCGTCTATAAAATGCTGTTGATCTTTGTATGCCATTCAGGTAAAGGTAGTTCAGCAATAACTAACAACGGTTGCCGGATACAATTGTTCAGCCGGATCAGAATTTTCCAAAAAAATTGGTGATGTCGAAGTAGATGTTTTTTTCCTCGCCTTCTTTCGTTTTAATGTTCATCACATCATAGCTTTTCCCGTCCTTGTGCTTCAGGCTTTGCCTGATAAGGGTGTAACCTGGATAATGTTCTCTCAGCCATTTGTATTCTTCTGCCACCCCTGCCGATTCATTTTTCTTGTCGATAACGATCGCTTTATCATAATCTGAACCATCGCCGGAAGAACTGACTGTTTTTGAAGTTGCAGCTGCCGGTGATGCGACCGGGCCTGTTGTTTTTTTAGTGGAGGAGCAGGATGTGAAAAGGAAAGTAACTACGAGTAATGTGGCAAGTAGTTTCATAAAATAAATTTTGGTGGTAAAATGACGAATTGCGGTGTAAATATATTGAAGTGCTGGCATGTAGAGAACATATCGCTCCTGCGGAGCTCAAATGCATTATTGCCTTTATTTTCTGCTACTGAAATTTCGACCCGCTGAGTCTTAAATAATGCCATTAGTTAACTACCTCTGAGGGAATTTTAGTAGCAGTGGTTTCTCCAAGCTCCGTAGGAGCGAAATATCAGTAGACAGAAATATCCGATTTGTATTTTGCTCCAAGCTCCGGAGGAGCGGCATGTGAAAAACATATCGCTCCTACGGAGCTGAAATTCAAATGTTGTCTTTCTTTTTTGCTACTGACATTTTGACCCTACGGGTCTTTTAGATAAAGCGATTAAATTAACTCCGCTAACCGGTTATACTCCTAATTCATCAAAACACATTCACCGGGCAACCCATCCTTCCTTTCCGGCCACCACCGCTTCCGCCTCCTCCGCCATTGCCACCACCTAACCGGTACGTAAGATGAATACCGGTAAAATAATAATAATCGTTGCTTTTGGTACTGCCCCGCTGCGCACCTTTTGCCGGGTACAAGAGACTTCCGCCAGGCACTTCATCACCCCGGTATGAAAGATCCACTGCGGTTTGCCCTTTGACAG
>JBEBIF010000001.1:0-51673 GCA_040080515.1 Chitinophagaceae bacterium
GCCCCTTTTATAATAGTTTTCATCATGCAAAGCACGGTACACAGTTGATCGACTAATTTGATATTCAGCCATTAGCTTTTCGTAGGTCCATTTATCTGGATTCTTAGTAGACATAGCTCTAGTAGAGTTATACTTATCCTGGATCTCTATAATAACTTCAGGTGAGATACTATACTTGTATTTCCAAGTGAATGATTCAATAGTCATGTTTAAACCTTTGCAACCATTTGGGTTCCGCCTGTACGTCCTAGCTTAACCATACCACGTTGTGACAAGGTTGTCAGAATTACATCAGCGTCCCTAGCCATTAGTCCGAACTTCTGCATTATTATACTTCTGGCTATTCCATTAGCATCAGCACCCTCTACAAAGGAGAATATCCTTTGTAGTTGCTTCTCAGTTGTGGAAACACCGGTGTTATTAACTACTTGTATTGCATGCTCTTTGAAATTTTCTAGGTAGGATAACGCTTTGACTATATGAATCTCATCTACAGTGACTGGACCACCATCTAGCTGTTCTGACCCAGCTAGCAGAGAGGCTACTTTAATACCAGAAATACCTAGCCTAGTTAACATAGGTGTGAGTAAGTCAGATGTACCTGACTGCATCCCTATTGTTTGTAGAATCTCGTCTGCTGCATTGAACCTGCGCCATGCTGTATCAGTTAGTTTGAGTTTCCGGTATGATTGTGTGAAGTTGGATCTATCCACTTGCGAGTAAGCATAATGAATATCACGTACTCTATCCAAGATGATCCGTCTTGATTCTACACCACGCTCAGTAGGCGGTCCAAGTGGACGAATCCTGTTGAAGTCTGCATCTGCCACGACAAATATAAATCGTGGGAAGAAACCGCTAGTGATATGGTTAGGTTGAATCAGACTATATAGTTTCTCCTTCACACCACCTGTATACATAATGAATACAGGATCTTCTATAGCTACTGTTTCTTTCTTAAGCTGTCTACGATATGGCTTATTGTCGTATAGCTTAGTAAGCATCTCCATCATGCCAGCGTAGTAATCACGCTTATTCATTAGCTCTAGCAAGCCTGAGAATTCGTCTCTAAGCATGATAGATGGTATGCCAGCACGTAGAGACATGGCTTGCATGATCCCCTCTACAGAGCCGTCAGTAGCCATGAGAGCGTCTGGCGTTACTTCTACTATGACATCCATGGCCATATCCATGGTTGTAGATTTCCTAGTAAGAGTAGTATCAGCTACAATCATTAGCCATACATTTGGAATGATAGAGCCAAAGCTAGTATCTAGCTTCAAATTAGCCGCCATCAATGACGACAATATAACTAGAGCACCACCGATGTGATATTGTGGGGGAGCATCACTAGCCTCTGTACCCCATTCCTTATAATCATCTATGAAACAACCGTAGTCATCAGCTACGGATACCTCTTCGTTGCTCAGTAGATTTCTATCTGAGTTAACGTAACGAGTCTGAGCTACAGAGGCTCCAAAGCCTTTACGTTGGTGATAAGCTTGTGCCCGTTGTACTTCCTGCCATAGAACATTATCTGGACGTCCGTCCCTAGAGAATTTATTACAAGCTGCTTCTCGTACCACAATGAATACTTGTTGTGGTGTTGCTCCGACCTCGAACAAACACTGTTCAAGATCCCAGAGGTTGGTAGACCAATCCACCGTAGGCACTTCAGAGAATAACCGATTAACTCTAGGGTGCACTGAATTAGCTAGTGCTGCAAGAATGTCATGGGCTGTTTCATCAGGTAGCTGTGTAGGTATAGGTATTAGGATAGTTTCTTGTGAGATTTGCTCTAGCTCAGGATATACATCGAAATCAGAAAGTGTATAGACTCTACCATTATAGAATTCTTTAAGCCTCACAGCTTGAGCCGGCATATGCTTAAAGTTGTAGCTGTTAGGTACTCTAAGCATCTGGGTAAGATCCCAGCCAGTTTTATCGCATCCATCACTATGATGGTAATAGGCTATGCGCCTATTTATATTCTCTACATCCAGTGGCCCAGCCATATCTCTAAGCTTCCATATGGCTTGATGCCTACCTATGGAACTTTCGACCACTATGGATGGCGGTACCAATAGCTTCTCTGGGGGGCAATCGTCTAGATCAGCCCAGCAACAATAAGAATATGGTACATTTATCTTAGTTCTATTGCGTTTACTTAGTGGAGTAGGACAGAAATACAGATCGTGTATCTGTTCGTGAGCCCTAAATAGCTCTTCTATATCGGTAGCTTCACTTGGAAATGCATACGAACGATCGACCCATTCTTTATCCTCACCAATCTTTAGCCCTATAGATACGTAACAGGGTTCTGATCCTACTAACCATTGGATCAATCCAACCCTTGTGTCCACCTACGTTCCCCTTATCATCTCTTTAATACAAGAAAGCTGGGGGAATGTTAGACACTCCCCCAGCTTTGTCACTTACTAATTAACCTGGCAGATCACTATTAGCCTGCGTAACTCCTTCAATTGCAGCGGGATCATAAGGAGCAATCTTAACGACGTTGTTGCTCTCGTTATAGTTGCCACGAGCAGGGCGAATAGCAAGAAGCATATTCACCTTACCCCACATAATCCCATCTCGCAGACTTTCGTAGCTGTGCTTACCTTCATTCAGTTGGTCGGTTGTATACTGTCCCGAAATAGTAGCCAATCCCTTAAGCATGGGAAGGTTCTGGCGAGCATGCCAGTAATTGTTCCAAACCTTGCGCCCAGCGTATGGGAAACCTTCATCGATAGTGAACTCAAACTGAGTACCCTTAGTCCCGACAGGAAGCTTTCCACCAGGAGTAACAGTAGTGATATCTCTGTAGCCCGTAACCACCATAGGATACCAACCAGCAGGAACAGCACCAAATCCAGCAGACTCTTCAATATCCGAGAAATCAAGGAAATCACTATCCTCACCAGCAGCACCGATGCCACCAATGTCAGGCATATCCAGATCAGGTTCGTTTGTCTTAGCCATTATAGTTATCCTTTGTTATCTTACCGGAATAGAAATCGTATATGATTTGCATAGTAGGGTTAGCTATCGTTTGTGGCAAGGTCCTAGAACGGTCCTTAGCCATAACTCTTTCTATCTCATCTGTTAGAAGGATTCTATCGGTAGTACCATCCTCTCTATCTTTCTTATAGAAATACCAAACCTCATCTACCTTGCCAGGCAACTCACCAACTAAACGCTTAGTGTTGAGCGATGGCATCATCATGGGTTTAGATGGTCGAGCGGCATCTAGAAACTCAAGTGCAGTAAAGAATACGTTGCATTCTAGAGCCTTGAAATAGCGAATGAGTTTATGTACACGAGTCTGATTACGGCCCCAATCTTGTAGCTCAGGCTGATCAGGATCGTGCAACTTACCAGCAAGTTTAGATGCTTGTATAGAGCGCTGTACAATTTCCTCAAGACCTATGGTAGCCATTTCAGTAATTGAGTCCACTACTATAGTCTTGTAAGGTAGCTTGCCGGCGTTGAATTCATTAAGAACGTCTTGAAAATCAGCCCAGCTACGAATATCTACCACATCTACATTATAGACTCCAGTAAGAGACATAGTCCCTTGCTCAGTGTCTAGGAATAGAACAGGCGACATTTGCTCCACGTCAGCAGCAGAGCCTAAGAATGTGGTCTTACCTATACCAGGCGGACCGAATACTATACCATTTATCCAGGTGGGTTCAGCACTGGACCTAACTGGTAGCTTCCCGATGTTGTTTAGGGTCAGTACTCTGTCGCTCAAGTTGATCTTCCCATATAATGATAGACGCCAAAGGTGGATTAGGTGATATATGGAGATCCTTACTATCGTCTCGTGAGTTAACGATTTTCCAGGCTAATTCGTAGTTAACAGCCTGATCGACGATACTAAGGTCTTCTGTACTTAGTACATATATTGTCATACTACTGGTGCTCCATACGATGTGTTCTTAACGTAGAGCCCGCTAGTGTCTATCCATCTTATATCATCTTGACCACTGTGTCTAATCTTGCAAGGTGCTTGAAATGCACAGTACTTGCAGTTCAGCTCATTAGGATTAGGATATATCTTAGTTTCCTTATTGATGATATCCATAGCTTCCCAGGCAATGAACTTCTCGATCATCCTAAGATCTGTATCAAACTTAATTACTTCTTCTCTATGGAAGTACGTAGGTTCTTCATAGCTTGCCAGGAATTCAGCATAATCATTAGGGTCGAATCCGTACCTCTCTATAGCTTTATTATAAAGCTCTTTGGTGGTACTTTGATGCTTAGCTTTCGACAAAGCCTTTCCCTTGTATACAAGTTCTGGCTCATCAGGTGCGGATTTCTTAAGGATATTGAATCCTACACCAGAGACATCAATATTAAGTACATTACGAGCTGCCCAATAGTAAGCATTAATTTGCTGATCAAGTTCTAGCCAACCGTACCCATCTACATCTAGGCGAGCTGTACTCTTTGTATCCCAGATGATTACTCTACCAGTGCGCTTATGTCTAACTACTAGGTCTAATTGACCTTCATAACGAACGGGTACGGTTACGGTTCCTAGTCCTTCTATCGATACTCGCTCAGCAAGATAATGAGTATCACTACCAGGATCAGTATAATAACTAATGTTTGAGTATTCACTGGCACCTACTTGAGTAAGAGGTATGGGTATACTAAACGGTACTTCTGTAAAGACTACTTCCCAATCCAGATCGGCAGTAGCAATCCATCTAACGTAGTGCTGAATCATCTCTCTACCTAGAGATTCATGCTCCAGCTTGTTATCTTCAGTAAAGTACTCTCCCATTCCTTCTCTGAGAGAATTCACAAATGCTGCTAAGGATTCTTGTACAACGAATTCTCTAGGATCGCTTGCTGTCTCTGGGTTATAAAGTACTTCTAGGCCCTTATGTAAGGCAGTACCAAATACTAGTGGAATCGACGGACGAATAGGTGTGTAATTATACCTATTGGGTGAGGTATATTCCCAGAAAACTCTACATCGTTTGAAACTCATCCTGTCATGAGTACGTATCCTGGTCTTAGCAGTCAGTAGAGAGACAGGAGTATCCGTCATATATGCATTCCGTTCTGAGCACGCCATACAGCATGAACAGCACTATCGTAGTTGGGATACGATACAGCTATGTGTGCTAACTCATCAGGCGTTACATGCCATAGTCTGGCTTCTCGAAACAGATAGTCGAGCCATCCTATGGAGTCGTCCCATCCATTATTTATAAATATCCTAACCGTCAGAAGTGTTAATTTCAACATCATCTGCCTCTCTAGGTGATATGTACCACTTAGTAAGTAGCTCAGCAGTGAGCCTAAAGGTATCCGCACTCGGCCAAGAAACCTCCTGATCAGCGAATTCCTTTAGGATCGCTACAGAGTTTGGTCGCACTGGATTATCCAGAGCTGTCAGGAATCTCTCGTATGGTATCTTCTCGCTTGAGGTATCAGCGAATTCTTGTATTCTGTCTACAATACGCAAGGCTTTAAGTACCCTACCCCATGGATGCTGCTCACCTATGTGTACTCTCCTACCATCAGGAGATTTCATTTCCATCCTTTAGTGGCGGATCAAGTTTATCTAGTACCAGATTGTCGAATCTAACCTCCCATCCACGATGCAGATTGAATAATGTGTGCTTTGGCACATCTAAGGTACCACCTGTACTTAGTACGCTATGAGCCACAACATTCAAGATGTACTTATGCTTTGGCACGAACACTGGCGAACTAGTTGGTTGCCATTCCTCACGTAAGATATCAAGGTCATAGTACTTGCGTAGGATATAAGTACCATCATCCTTACGTTCGCCCACCAATACGAAATCAATTCCCATTTATTTGATACTTCTCATTTAGCATCCTAGCTAGACATGTACCATGGAAGTCTAATGACTCTGGATAATTATTTCCCATACTTTGAAGTCCTATCTCATAAGTGACTACACTTTTACTTATAAGTAACCCACAGTAATCACACTCGCGTCTAATGGTCATTACTTAGTCTTGTTTAAGCTTCTCATACCGATTACGCAGCTTGTATGAAAGTGCATTTGTACTGGAGGATTCTCGTCTATGTACTTTTGTGATCTTAACTCAGATGTAGGATCGAATTTCTCATATGCATCCATATCATGAAAACTGTTAATTACAGCCTTGCACCAGTCGCAGATATATATAGTCTCTACCATGTCTGATCAGGCAATCCTGCGTATTGTTCCCAGTCTCCCTTACCATCTTCCATATGAATAGATACTATAGCACCACTCATAGTCATACGATTAACATTTAGATGGTCTGTCCAGCGTGTACGATCCTCTATATACCTAGCCACATCATCGTACATATACTCTATAACTCTAAGTACTCTAATTCTTTTAGGGCCTGCTAATGGTGCCACGGGCATCATTACAGTAGGTTCAGAATCCTCAGTCATGCTGTGCCTCCTGCCTCAATAAGTTTATTTACCGCTGATTGTAAATCGTTTATGTAGTAAGGTACATTAGGTCTCAAATAACCGTCATTATCCTTGTATGCTGCAATACAATAGTTTTTGGCAGATAACAAAGCATCAATCTCGTCAATAGTCAGATCTACGTTCATTCAACTCCACTCCAGTAGGTGGTTACTTCCTTGAGCACTACTTCTACATGGTGAGAGGGATTCCGTCTGATATGCGCCTTTGCAAGATTCTTAGCCTTAGTAGATGGACCGCAAGACCATCGACAATCATCAGTCATGCATTGAGCCTCTGGATATAACTTAGCCTTAAATATCTGTATCTTTACGGCCATTACTTAAATCCATCGAATTCTTTAAGGCATTGAACACTACAGAATGTAACAGTCTTAGTATTTGGAATATCATACTTCGGATCACTAATAAATGGATACTTTCTATACGTAATCTCGTACCAGAGTTGTGGAAGGTAACTCTGTTTCTGTGTAGGTTTCTGAGCTTTACAGGTATCACAGTTAGCTACTACTTCAATGGACATTCAATTGCCTCTTGATATATGTGTGTACATCTAATCTGCGCCATAGGTTCATCCATGTATATCCTGTACACGCAATGCTTTAGTTCTATATCTCCTACCCTTACAGTCGCATCCTCAGCGAAAGCCTGCTTGAGTCGCAACCTGTCTTGCATACCGGTGTGGATGAATAGACTGTACTCAGTCTGTACATCCTTAGCTACATCCTTATTGCTACCTAGCGGATAGGTAAATGTGCATATCTCATTATATGCGTATTGTATGATTGCATACTTATAACCATCTATTTGACATTCATAATGCATAGTGGGACTAGTGGGACTTGAACCCACGACTACCGTCTTATAAGGGCGGTGCTCTAACCTACTGAGCTATAGTCCCGATAACCATTTACTAGCTGAACGACTTATAGTTCTGATAGTCGGTTGTACCCTACTGCCTTGATACTTAGAAGAATCTTTACTCTGAAGGCTTATTAATTGACATCCTTTCTGTATGTGCAATTGTATCCATGTAGCCTACAGCACGTTCGCTATTGAGATACCCGATAATATCCACTACATTTGTCTTCAGTAGTGGACCAGCGGGGCCAGCGCTATTTGGAGTCAAACGTTCAGCGATGACATCCATGCCATCTACCATGACAACACGATAAGAGTTACGCTTGCTATCGTGGAATGTGTAGGTAAGACCCTTGACAATGTCTTGAGATTTCCAGATCTTACGCTTAATCTTAGGATACTTGATCTTGATCTTGTCTATGACTTGCTCAATTATGTTGTTCTTGAACCTAAGCATAATGTCCTTATTGTAAGTTGCAATGTCTTCAAATTGACCTATACTCGCTAACATCTCAGCTTGCAGTTTGGGTAACTTGACCTTAACAGTGATGTACTCTTCATTATCTGACATCATAATGTTTTCTTTATTTGGATAGACATAGTAGTCCGGACGTCAACACAACAATCATCATTGCCACTAAATGTGCTTTTGAACCAATGTCCTGCCACTAAGCTGCTCCTTTATCATACGTAACAATAACAGAGTCTATCCATAGTGCGCCATGGTTCTGCCCACGACACAAGCAACGGCATACGCCGTTAGTGTGCACAGCGCCAGCGCAGCTAACTGTACAGTGCCCGGCTCTGATCATACGTGCGATCCGTTCCTGTCTTGCCTTAAGATCCCTGATCATGCCAGCTCACGAATCAAAATAGAAATGTACACGACATTCACGTTCGCCGACCTCTCCAGCAAGTTCCTTCATGCTCTCTATGAGATCAGAGCAAGCGGCCCTGGCAGTTTGTACCCATTGAACCTTAGTGTAGTACTTCTTACCAACTTCTACTGGACAGACTCCTTGAATCAATCCAGACATGGTTTCGTTATCGACATGCCTAATCATGGCGCCACTAACATCACCACACCATGAATGAGGACCGGTACCTGTAGCAGCACCTTTAGTTAACCACTCAAGATATTGAGACTTATCTACCATACCGCGCTTATTACGAGCTACAGACCAATCGTACTTAGTGAATTCCTCTAGAGTAATCCAGCCAGCATCATGATCATAACTGCTCATATATTGGATGACTTCTGGGCAAGCATCCTCAGGTAACTCTCTGCCACTTTGTATGTATGGCCAAGAATCACCAGTGTCTACTCCAGCAAAGCCATAACCATTACGTACATTGGCTAGCACAGAGAATGCATTATAGTTGCGATTGTCATACCATTCCGTGACTGACCAACCACCACTAGATCCCTTTGCTTCTAGTACACGTTCCCAATTAGTAATCTCACGTATGGCATACCAATCGTTAGAGTCAGTATTAACATAATCCCTATTTGATTGGATCTGGTCAATCGGATTGCAATATGTACATTTACGCGTTTGCCCATCATTGAATGTAATGGTGATTGCTCCATGGCACATCCAACACTCTTTAATGGGGTTGGAGACATGCCGCCAAATACCAGCGTCGTCTTTAGCCTCCACGATTACGTGGATGTCAGTTCCCATTATGGGCCCCTTATATGTGTGTTGATTAGAACACAGCAACCTGTACCCATACGCTGTTAGGGTACAGATTGCAGAACTCTAATCAGCGCTACTTAGTTCGTTACCTTCAGAGCTAATTAGACGTAGGTTTGAGTTTCGCTCGAAATGAATATCAATCACACGTGCATCAAGCATCCTGATCTGTTCACGTGGGATGTAAATGACTCTCTCAGCGGTATCATAGCTGGCCAGAATGAGCGCTCCCATGTCGTCCACCAATGAAAGTTGATGGCCGAGACTCTGTTTGCACTTGAGCAATATATCCTCATCAGAGAAGTTATTGATATTGACAGTCTCATCAACCTCAATAGGAACCTTGATCTGGTGAGTAACTTCAGAATCCTTATCCTTAGGATCGTATGGATGAATAACTAGCTCGATGTGATATTCAACAGTAAAGTAATTGTTGATGTTGATCATCAGAAGCAATCCTCTTCTCTAGTGAACTTCAAACCCCATCGCATAAACCATAGTATGAATCTCTGTCTCATTACTCATGTTCCTTAGATCTACTCGCAGCTCTTAATGTGGCTTGCTCAATTATCATGTCTATAGCGTCTTGGCTAGCAACCCCTATGACTGAGCATTCAATGCAAATAAATATAGGTGTGGCACCTAAAGCTCCACAACGAAAGCGCTTACCGCATGAGCAGTGTGGTGCAACTGCATCCATATCTTCCGTAGTTATCATATCAGTCATGAGAGTCCAAGCATCTTTCGGTTGATCTTGCCTTTATATGCGATATCGATATTGCGAGTACGGTCTATGGTATTCACGGCTTCAATGTCAATCACGTTAACAGGATACTTCTGTCCTGCCCTACGGATACGAGCTATAGCCTGATCATTAACAGATGGCGACCATGCTTTATCTAACAGAATAACATTGCGGCAAGTATGTTGCATCCCATCAATACCTTCACCACCAGTACCGTAAGTCATAGCTATGACCTTCTCAAATCCATTCTTGAATCGCTCTAGGTTGCCCTCCCTGATACGATTAGGAACAGAACCTGTATACAGAGTTACATCATCTGGCATCATCTGTTTCAGTAGATCCAGTGGCTGACTAAACTGTGAGAACAACACAAACTGCTCATCGAAATCCTCAAGATAATCCTTGATCAATTCCAATTTAGCTGCTGGCTGAGTCATTCTGTATTTACCAGGTTCAACCTCAGACATATAGCCAATTGCGAATTGCTGTAGTCTAATGAGCTGAGCAATTACAGCATTCACAGCTAGCGGAGAATCCTCTCCATCATGAGAATCCACCCATGCTAGCATATCCTGCTCCATGGCATTGTAAGCTGATCGCTGCTTAGCTCCTAGCTCACACTCCAGCGTTGTATGGATCATCTCTGGCAACTTGAGACTGGGCACCATAGTATCGTCAATAATAGAAAAGAAGTTGCCAAGTAGGTCTTCTCGCTCCTTATACCATAGATCAGTTGGAGCACCTAATTGTAGATATGGCCCACTCTCATCTATTTCTATATATCGCCTGACGAACGGCCAGAACGATTTAAAGCTACGTGGATACAAATGGTTCAGTAGTGACCAGATATCCTGAGGCTTATTGGGAATAGGTGAGCCTGTAAGATCTGTGGCAAGACGAATCTCTAAATGCTTAGCTGCTACCGTACGCTGAGACTTACGGTTCTTGAGTCTATGCGCTTCATCCATGATGACATGGGTAAAGCCAAGATCGCGTATCACTTCAATGGGACGCACAGTCTTGGCTTTACCGAAGCGATCAACGAGAAAGCGCAATGCTTCCCAATGCATCACGTAGTAGTCATAACCATGCTTATAGAAAGCGTTACGATCCTTAGGGTTCATTCTTAGGATTCGTTCCGATCCTGTCTCGTGCTTCAGAGCCTCAATCCAGTTGGGGTGCACGCCACTAGGGGCCACTACAAGTGTCTTGTAGGAGTGCTTAGAATCGTACATGGCGCGAAACCTTAGGTCTCGTTCAATGGCGTACAGAGTCTTTCCTGTACCCATCCACCAGCCAGCCCCCACCCTAGGGATGCGCTCGAACCTGTCAGATAGCTCTAACTGATGAGGCCACAACGGCGTCTTAACTAGCTGCTCCATGATTACAGTTTAATGGTGCATTGGAAGATGTGCAAGAGAATCGAGAACATCTTGTCAACATCTACACTATCGTAACCTAGTGCGTCTTGAATGGCATCACAGCCTGAACAAGAGCCATAGCCATACCTAGAAATATAGATATCATGTTCTGCATACTCAATGAATATGAGAACTATGTCGCCAGAATAATCTCCTATAGAAACAGCTCCAGCATAATCCATATTGGTATAACTCTTATCATCAGTGTGAAATACCTCATCAATCAAGATCTTCCATAATGACTCAGCGTCTGTGGGGCTCCTCTCATCTTCAAAGTCAGTAGAGTTCCAAGCAATAATCCTATCCTTGATTACATCACGCTTGCTATCAAACTTCTCTACTAACTCTTCAATCATTCCAGAGTCATTTCTTCTAGACGTTCGATTAGATCTTTCTTAATGGTATCAAAGTTGAGACGCTCAACGATCACACCAGGAATAATAATCTCTTTAACCATGGTACGCACAAGTGAACTCTCTCTCTAGGTTCGCTAAATGCTCTAAATGTAACATCTCCACTAAGATCACTATTGTGAATGGCTATCCAATAAAGTGGAGTAGCCGCCCCGCGTACTCAACATCTGAGCCAAGGTCAGTAACATGTGACATATTCGTCCCTATTGTTTGCTATCTCAAAGTCAAGAAATCTGATAGGTACACGTTTGTTATCATACATATACCACATACAGATAAGATAGAGCGTGTAAACGATGATCGCTAGTGCGAACACAGTTACACCGTTTGCTCTATCCATAAGTACATACTGCCATACTTGGCGATCGTATGCAAGTTATTTATTCCATTAGGAAGTCACAGACATTATGTCTATGCGTACATGACTAAGCCCTAGGCATCATGAGAAATGCCTAGGGCTAAGCCAAGGTTATTGGCTCTGAGGCTCAGTGTGTCTCACTAAACCTATCTATTAAGTTGTACCAATAAAGTTGGGCGGTCACAGAAGCAAGCTAAATGGCCTGAAAATGAAACTACTCTATTGGCTCTGATTATGCTTGCACATAATCATAATGCAGGACAGTAATCCAAATGCGAGTCGCATGGGAAGAGATTAAGGGGAATCCGCAAACCCGTTCACTCAAGCATTTATAGAATCCACTATACTAGGTCGGACCAGCAGCAGATTCTATCCAGTATGGGTTGGTAACCACACTCTCAGATGGCGACTACTGTACTGCATTATAATTATGTAATCTGGGGGCAAGTTGCACCATGGTAGATACAACTTGCCCCCTGCCGCTCGCACAGCCCATCCGCCGATTAGCTGTACGATCAATGGTAGTGACTACTGTAGACATACGAGCGGTGTAAGTTACAATAGCCACTACCAAACCTCAAGAGTCTAAGCGTGGAACCATATTAAACGGTAACCTCGATTGGTTGCACAATCTAAGCGAACAAGTCGCCCCATTAACATCTGCAAGGAAACTAACCTCGCCCGATGATAATGCAGAAATACCGTGCAACTAATACGATTCCACGCTTATATAAACCACACCAATGCTAATTCTACCTGGCGTTCTGCCATTGAACTACTACCGACGAACCTAATCATCGCTAGTTAGGAATCGAACCTAAATTTCCAAGATATTAGCATAGTGTGGAGTAAAGTTTGGAGACAGTGGTACTTGATCCTTGTGTAATTAGTCCTCGTTTAGACTTACAACACTTTATCGGTGCTCGTTCCGGACAAGCTGTTGAACTGGTCTGGTTACCGATAATGTGCAGGACGTTCGCACTGTCTCTATCCACTAGTTAGTGACCACAAGATTTAAAATATTCTTGCACGTTTCCGCCGTCACAGCTAAACGTTGTCCTAGTGGATTCTCTGACCATAGCTATGGAGGATCCTGCCGCAAAGCCGGAACGTTAAAGCTTAAGTCAGAGACTTCTAATGATTTCAAAGAACAAACAGAACTGGCAGATAATCTCACCAAATGGGGGCAGATAGACAACAACGGATCGAGTCTACCAGTTCTGTACGAGCCAACTAATCGCAGTGGCACAATGATTAGCCCAGCAATGGATTTAATCACTGTACTTACTGAAACGGCCGACCCGTTAGAGACAACCCTAATCTGGCTCGCTGTAGTTGTCAAGCGGTATCGTGGGATATTCCAGATGGGTCACCTAACCACGTCCAACTACTGCTCTTCACTCTCAGTTTCGTATTCGCCGGCCACTTCAGTAGCCGCTTCAGCATCCTTACCAGCAGGGCGGGAACCCTGCCAAGTTAGCACTACCATTGCGCTGTTCTCGCACGTAAGATCAACGGCACGCACTCCGCCCTTGCTCACACGCACATCACCCAGACCTTCAGTAGCACCCAATCGTGTAGCGATCTCGTTAGCGTGATCCTCGTCCTTACAGGCGAATGAAAGAACAGTGAACACATCGGCACCGCTGATCAGAGTCTCGCTAACAAACTCGCGCAGTGGCTCGATATCAATAGACTTACTCATTATGATTATGCTCCTGTTGGATAGCGTCTTCTACGATTCTTCTACCATAGGCCATTTGATCGGACGACATAGGTTTCCATGTCTTATCCATACCACGTTCGCCTATCTCACGTTCATATACTATGCCATTCTTATTAGACTGCACAGCCCATGTATTATCGAGCTTTAAGCATAGTTTATTATCACACAGATAGACACAGATATCCCAATATTCACCACGCTCTAGGATTCTAGTTTGTGCGCCAACTAGTTGGCCTGGTCTACCACAACTCTCACATTTACAGGCTTCCTCAACCGTTATCGTCATGGGACCTCAATGCCTTTCTATTGACTCCCATAAGAGTACGAAAATCGGCTTCTAATCTATCAACTCTCTTAACCAAATCATTCATTCTACCGTACATAACTTCATTACCAGATACACGCTTGCTAGAAACAGATGCTTCCTTGCTTACCTTGCTGTACCTGAACTCATTGTACAATTCTAGATTTGGTGGCTGAACCAATTGTATTAGTGATGGATTCTTTGGGCCGTGGCCGGTACGTAGGTACCTGATACATCCAAGGTTGCCGAGAAGATCCCTGACCTGCTGGTAAGACTGATCAGGGACATCCTCGCACCCTGTAACTATACCCTTTAAAGAACCCTCGAATATATGACCTTCAGTAGCCTGTCTACCGTTAGCCTCAAGTAGAGCGTAAATAGTACAGGCTCGCTCGAAAGTCTTAGTTGCCAACCGTGGCTAGCTCCTGAGCACGATCAGCATCGGCCCGTGTCTTAGCGGCTCGTGCGTTCATGAGGGTATAACGGCCGACTCCAAGAACAACAGTGCTAGCACGCTGAACCAACCGCTCCTGAGCCCCAGCACGCCGCTGAGACTGAGCAACCTGATAGTTCTTAAGCCACTCGATACCCTGCTCACGATGGATAATAGTACGGCCATCAGTATGGGCAATGGCAGGGAATCCATTAGGCGGAAGCATGACAACTTCACCATCATCCCCCTTAATAGGCTCTTGAGTCTTAAGGTCCATCTTAGGACGCTCGAAAGCGGCTCTACTCAGGTTGTAGATCTGAGCATCCGTACCTTCATACAGACCATTATGCCGAACGTACAGAGCGAAATCGCCTGGCAGATCGTAATCCTTATCGATCGGATGACGAACGGCCGGTGGCTTACGCTCCTTAGGGGTCTCGTCCGTCTCAGTCACAATCTTCTTAGTCCTAGGCATTCTGTGTTCCCTTTCAGTGGGCTAGTTCGTCTCTGATAGCTTACAGTATTTACTCCTCTATTGCAATAAACATCGACCCATCTGAGGAATATTTGATGTCATCGACTAGTCCCATCCCTGGAGCATCGGGGCCAGCCGGCTCAGGCTCTGCGGGGTAAGCGTCGTGCTCTGCCTTAGCAGCGGCATAGGCTTCCTCACTCAGAGGGTACTGAGCCATGAGGCTACCTACCAGGTCGTTACAAGCGCCGAGCAAGCCAGTAAGACTAGTAACGGAATCCATAAAGTCAATTACATAATCAGCTAGACCAGGCATCATATCAAATACATTCCTACGTATAAGTCCACCTGATTCTTCAGGACCATATTCGGCCCTATCATAACTAATCTTCATATCATTCAGACCCTGAAGCACATCACTAATATTGGTAAGATCAGCAGACAAATCCATACTAATAGTGGAGATCATATTATTAAGTTTCTCAACTTCTCTGTATTGTGTCATAGAGGTATGGATAGGAATCGAACCTACCTACGCCAGCCATACCGGTTACTGTTGTTTCATTTAGGCACTCTTACGATTCTTGCCCTTTGGCTTAGCTTCAGATTCAGTCATACGCATAAGAAAGAAACCGACATGAGCCTTAACAGACTTCATGGTGTTTAGATCCTTAGGATCATTCAACATCTCGGTATCGTCCACCGGATCGCCAATCTTCTGTCGCTTAGCCCTGCGCTCAGCCTTGATATCGGGGCGGGGCCCAGTGTGGTAGACCTCATAACCCTTGCTGTTCGGAACGTTCACGACGTGAACCTTCACGATTTCAAACGTGTGCTCACCTTCAGTGTACACGTGGATACCTTCGCCGCTACGATTGAACTTCATTTTCACTCCTTATTGTTGTTCCCTTGTGAGTCCCATTATAAATCCCATACGATCAGATGTCAATGTATTTCTCTACAATTCTCCACTCCCATGGAGTACGTCCCTGGCCATTGCCAGCCGTACCCGTGCCAGGGATCTTCTCTATCAATCCCTTGGCCAGTAGCCTACGCATAGCTCCGTGAGTGCCAGGGATGGAGTAGTGAGCATGATTAGCGATCTCTCTAGCAGTCTTACAACCAGCTTGTAACGCATCTATGACATCGTTATCGAATGCCCATCTAGTGAGCGTATGTCCATCCATACCAATTAGCTTTGGCATCTATCACCAGGGTTCGATATCGATAGCTATACGTTCCATACTGATAGCTCGTAAGGCTTCGATAGTAAGTACTTGTACAGCTTCCCACATAGACCTAACTTGTCCGGTCTGTACCATTAATCGTGCAAGGCTAGACATAGTGTGTATGTTAGTTTCGTAATTAGTACTATGAGCAAATTTAAATTCACCTCCCTCAGTAATACCAAAGCAAGTAATGAACACAGTATTATTACGCTCACCTACAGTGTATTGCACTACTTCTCCAATCCAGCACACTTATTAAATTCTTGTTCATCAAAGATCAATGGAGCTTCAGTAAGCACATATTGGCCCATATGGTTAGTAGCTATCTCCTTATGAATTGTCCTAATAACTAATAGCTCACATTGAGAACGTACAGCACAAACACTGAATGCCCATTGATCACGTACATTCCTACCCTCATTAGCTTGAGGCTCAGTCGCCCCTAGTACACGTGCAATAGCTTGTGCTTCATCATTCGTCATTTACATCTGCCTTAGGCCAGTAACGAGCACGTACCATTTCACTCATCACTTTGCAATCACTCAGATTCATAGATTCACCAGTAAGAATCAAACTTATATGGCGCAGCAACTTAATACGCCTAATCAAATAATTATCGGTATAGTTGCCGTTGGTAGCGTCCACCGGAAAGCATAGATATATAGCATCTGCAATAGTAGTAAAGTCAGGCTTATTTTCACTCTGTTCTTTAATAGCATTTACTAGATTAGCATTATGATCTTCTAGTTCTTTAACATTATCTAGAATATCGCTATGGTGCACTCCGATCAATGAAATAAGTTCTCCCACCTTGTCAGGGCGAATCAAACCATTGAAATACGCATTAGCTAATCCTAATACATAATCAGATTGTGTCATTATTAATCTCCAATCTTGTTGATCATGAACAGAGCAACAGTCTCTGTACCTTCCAGGCTATAACCACAAACCTCACACTTATCCTCATTGTGGTTACGCTCCACCTCATCCAAGCAAGCCAGATGAATAGATCCGTGCGTCTCGTACAACGCAGACATACCGTCAGCAGCGGCTACCCAATGATCGTCATCGGTGCCGAATACTGAATCATCACAGTAGATCACATAAATCTTGCACGTGACGCACGTGATGATTGTGTCTTCGGGGCGGGTGGTAGTGGTTCCTTCCATAGGTACTACCTTACTTGATCCTACATCCGATGTCAACTAATAGTTTGAGAATATACAGAACGACCGACCCAATCGGGCCGGCCGCTGTGTCTTTGTAGTTGTGATCTATACTACTTCACTAGGAAGTATACTACATCGTCCCACCTAATGGCTATGACACTGAGCATATGCTCATCACTAGTAATGCTACCCATGTAGGTACGTCCCTTAAGCTCTTCAATATTCTCACGTACCCATGGAAGTAGTGACGGAGTCTGAAATAGGTACTCGATAGTATCACGTTCCGCAAAGATAACGTTGGTTTCGGTACCCATAGTGAGCTGAGGATTACGGCACCCATACACATTGAACAGGTGGGCCACAAGATCCGGTGTCATCTGCATGGTTCTATTATCTATGATCGTACGAGGTTTGTCAAGTACTTTCTACGTCGATCACGTCACCCCGCGGCAGCATACGTGAGCTGAGAGTAGCGATCGCTTGCTGGGCCAGTAGTTCACACTGAGCACGTACGTACTCTATAGTTCTATATTCCACGTCAAGGTTATCATAAAAATGCATATCGCCATGTAGTAGGCTGTCAAGCCCTGGCACGTAGTCCCATGCATGGGAACAATCAAACCCAATGAACCAACCACCAGCAAACTTAGTGCTGGTAGTGTTTGCACGTTCCTTAACTTCACCCGAACCAGGAAGCTTATCATCAGTATATGTGATGCCACCATGTACAATTATATCATTTCCATCATATATAAACAATTGACCATACCATGGGTGATGCTCATTAACTACGATGTAACCGCACAGATGCTTTAGAATAGGCTGTCTTTGAATAAACCATGGTACATCACCATAACTACCCTCTAGATAATCCGGCTCATCTTCCCATACAGGCTCAATCATAGCTGTATCCCCAATCTATGTAGTTCTTTTCTAAGATCACTTGTACCATTGCTGGTCTGTTCTTGCAATGTGCTAGCAGATATTACGCTCAATATTCCACCCTAAATATATCAGAGGCTTTGAACTTAGCCATAGCTTCTAGGTTACCTTCAGTGTTAGGAATCTCACGTTCAGCATAAGCTGAACCGTTGCGCTCGTTTGATTCTTCTGGCAGTATCTCTATTAGATAGGCTGGCAATTGACCTTGAGTTACAACTTCCCATATTCCCCATGCATTATAACTCATGAATACGAATTGAGAAATCAATTCCTTCTTAGGATCAATTCGTACCCAGGTTAGGATAGTGGGCTTATCGTTCTCATCTAACTTAGTGTTCAGACTATAAACACAATCATCCATCATACGTACGTGTAGTACACCTTGATCCATAGCCCATAATGGATCAGGCAAATTAAGCACACAAGGTAGGCTTAGCCTAATCCTATCCATAATAGTACTCATGGTGGAATCCCTAGTTTCTCTAAACTCAAGCGCTTAGCTTAGTTCTACGGTACCATCTTGGAAGATCAGTACTTGCGCCCCACCTAGTGGAAATGTAACGAATGATTGGCCATGTCCGTTGCCTTGAGTGCTGGCGTCCCAATGGCACACTCCCTCAGCCTCATCATACGGACACTTAGGGGAACAGATAAACAGCAGCACGTACAGCAGAGAGGCGATCACCCTGCCACCGCCATGGCAACGAACGTGCAATGTGGGTACAGGTAGGCGATGGTTTCTAGTGCCTCATCCAGCTCATCTGCGGCTACTGGCTCCACATACGCGATGCCAGTTTCCTGATCAATGATGACGTAGCTCACGTGCAGGCTACGGGTACGAGGATCGGTCGGTGCTGCGATGTTCATGTACTGATCGTATGCGAGTTTACTGATAGTGTCAAGAGATTTTCTGGAATCGGGCCCCGGTTGTGGGATAACCCACCCACAGGAGGGGGCATTCTAAGCAATTGTACCTATATAGCAGGACATTAATTGCTGATAGTAGGCACATTTACGGTGGCAATTACCTAGGATGGTAGGTAAGGGTAGTTAAAGGTATAAAGGCGCATCATACTGGGGTAATCGTATGATAGTATACTGAGGCATATGGGGTAGGGTTATCCACAGCCCTGTGGATAAGTAGGGTAGTATATGAGGGTAGTTAGGGCACACTTAGCTATCTACAACAGCACTTAAGGGTAGATAGGTGAATTACAAGGGTTTAGCTTATAGTAGGTATATATTAAATACCCTTATATTTAAAGTATGTATATAAGCAAATAAGGTGATATGTATATGTCTTATTTGGGTATATGTATATCTAGAAGTATATGGTCCCTAAAGAGGTAACGTCATAGCGTCTAACGGTCTAACCAATAGTTTGTGGATAAACCTGTGGATAAGTGTCATAACATGTCATGATGTCATAACTATATTACGCATATGCTCACGCACACATACGCATCGGTGGGTCATGAATACTGTGTGAGTTAATCTATCTAACACTATTGAGTGTTATAGTTCGGTTAAATACGTCTAAATACATTAAGTGTGTGAAAGTCTGACTATTTAAAGGTCTTATGTTAAATGTGATTGTATTGACTGGCCCCTCCTGTGGTGGAGTTGGGTCCCAAAGGGGTCCAGACCAAATACCATGAAATAAGGTATATAAACCTCTATAGCAACAACGGGGTAAGTATGTTAGAATCGGACTATGAGTGAGGATGGCTACGATACGTGGAATCCTGAGGAGATGTTTTCACAGTTAAAGCTTGAATGCGATGCGATGGATATCGGAGATCCGATAGAAACCGCTAAGAGCTTGATCCTAGATAATCTCCCAGCAGCTGCAAAGTCGATAGTTCATCTGGCAATTCATAGTAAGGACGAGCGAGTACGTCTGAGGGCAGCTCAGTATATATTCGATAAGTCTGTTACTAATGTTGCAGATGATCCTATGACAACGGCACTTAAGCAGATGATGAATTAATCAGTGCCACAGATCTCGCAAAAAGCATATTTCAAACAAATCAAGTATGTACCTCATGAGGTGCAGCGGGCCTACCATGCTTCAGATGCGAGATTTAATGTCGTCATATGTGGACGCCGTACAGGTAAGTCTCATATGGGTGGTAAGAAGTATGGGCATAAGCTCATGCAAGATAAGAAACGTCTATGGATCGTCGGACCTACATACGATCTAGGCGAGAAGGAATTTCGTGTCATATGGGATGACATCATCCTAGGCATGGGATTGGGTAGAGACAAGACGGTTAAGAAGGCGTATAGTAAGAAACAGGGCAATATGTTTATAGAAATGCCCTGGGGTTCTAGATTAGAGGTACGATCAGCAGAGCATCGGGAATACCTAATCGGTGATTCTCTAGATGGAGTGCTGATGAGTGAGGCCGCAAAGCATGATCCTGAAACATGGTTTCGATTTATTCGTCCTGCGCTAGCTGATAGGAAGGGAGTAGGTGATTTCCTCACTACTCCTGAAGGCCAGAATTGGCTCTATCCACTATTCCAGATAGGTCAGCAAGGAAACGACCCAGAATACGCATCCTTTCAGTTTCCTTCTTGGGTCAATCCATATGTCTATCCATTAGGTGCAGATGATCCAGAAATAGCCAAACTCCGTGCTGAGATGTCTCCAGAGACATTTATGCAGGAAATTGCTGCTGAATTTACGTCGTTTGAGGGTAAGATTTATCCTGATTTTACTGACAGAACACACGTAAAACGATTCGATTATAACCCAATGTGGCGAAATTATATCACATTTGACTTCGGTTATGTAAACCCTCTTGCAGCAGTGGAATTCATGGTAGATCCGTGGGATAATATCTGGATCTGGCGTGAGCATTACAAGAATAAGATGACTAACGAGCAGCACATACGTGCCCTGATTGCTCGTGCTAATCCAGAGCGATATCATTTAGATTTAGGCTTTGGGGACGCTGCTGATCCTGAAGCAATAGAATATATCAATCAGCATTTCGTTCAATGCATGGGCGACCCACTCAGTAAAGAGAATTGGCGTGATGGTGTAGATCTAGTTAATTCATTTGTTCGTATGCAAGTTGTAGGGATGAATGAGGATACTGGTGAGCTGATAGAAGAGCCTAAGCTATTTGTTCATCCAGACTGTCCTAATGTAATTCGTGAGTTTACGAACTATAAGTCTCCTAAACCAACTACTGGTAGGAACCCTCGTGCAGCTCGTGAGACTGGGTTAGCTGTAGATGATCATGCTATGGATGCAATCCGTTACGGATTGATGCATCTGTTCAAGCTTGGATTGCATGGCGATTTGGGTGAAGCTAATCCTAAATTGAGGATCGGTAAGACTACATCTGTAGATGTAGGACATATAGAATCACTTACTAGAATGAGTGATGCTGATAATCTTCCTATTTTTGTAGGTGCTGCACGTGGTGGGGATACGTTTGTGAATATGGATATGGAGTTCTGATGAAAGAAATCACTGGTGACTCTATACAATCCATCATGCTTAGCGAGAAACTTGAACTTCTAGAAGTTCACAATGGTACTATCCTTGCTGTGAGCGCTCCAGATGTATTCTACAATGGACCTAATAAGCCAGTTCAGCTAGCCGACTCTAGTGCATCTGATTATCTAGGCATAGAGCTGGGTCAATCCAATACTATCTACAAGAATTATGCAAGGGAAGAGTATAACCCTGAGTTCCGTGGCAATATGGGTCTTGTTAAGTATGATCGTATGCGTAAGGATGCAGCGGTTCGTGCAGCGCTTAAGGTGTTCAAGACTCCTATTAACGGTGCTGTTTGGTTTATAGAGCCAGGTGAAGATACTAAGAAGGCTAAGAGTATAGCTGAGTTTGTAGAGTTTAGTCTCACTCAGTATATGACATATACGTGGCCTATGGTCCTACGTGAAGCTCTAGCCATGGTGGATTTCGGTTATTATTTCTTTGAGAAGGTTTATAAGGTAGTAGAGTATAAAGGTAACCAGCGTCTTACGTATGGTAAGTTGGCATCACGCCATCCTCTAGATGTTATAGAAGGAGGTTGGGAGTTTGATTCTCATGGTGGGCCTGTTGCTGTCAATATGTATAATAGTCCTGGTGCTGATGATCACGTCCGAATTCCCATAGAGAAGCTAGTCGTATTTCCATACGATTCTGAAGCTGGAAATATCTATGGTGAGAGTTTGCTCCGTAGTGCTTATAAGCATTGGTTCTTTAAGGAGCAGGCTTACAAGATAGATGCTATCCAGAAGGAACGTCATGGCATTGGTATACCAATTGTTAAGCTCCCTATGGGAGCTAGTAAGACTGATAGGGAATATGCACTGGCTCTAGCGCAGAACTTGCGTAGCAATGAGCGAGCTGGTGTAGTACTACCTTATGGTTGGGAACTTCTATTTGCAAAGCTAGAAGGTCAACCAGTTAATTCTCTGGATACAGCTAATCATCACGCAATGATGATCTATCAGAATGTGCTTGCTGGTGGGATCTTAGGGTCAGAAGCTGGTGCAAGTATAGATGCAATGATGGAGATATTCTACAAGGCTAGTAGGGATCTAGCTAATCTAGTTAGAGATATCGTCAATCACTATGTGATCAAGGACATTGTTGATGCTAACTGGGATGTTACTTATTATCCTAGGCTTTGTGTGCGTAGGCTTGGCGATACTGCTGAGGCTCGTACTATCTCATTTGCGATAAGGAATCTAGTCGGTGCTGGAGTGTTGCGAGTGGATGATCGGCTGGAAGAATGGAGTCGCTCACTTATGGATGCACCCATGTTCGATCAAGATTCTTATAGACCTGCACCTGTACCCCAACAGGGTGGAGCAAGTGCTAATCCAGGTTCAACTGGACCCAATCCAATGGCTACTCCTAAACCTGCTCCTACAGGGCCACCTAGGCAATCCAAAGCTAATAATCAGAAGGTAACTCCTGGTGCCACATCCACTGGACGTGATGGGGGAGGTACTGGTGGCGGTACTAAGTAATGGATTTGAATTCGTAGGAACAGATGTTCCATTGCGTCTTAGAAAAGGTCAGATAGTCCAGATCACTGTACAAATTACAGATGATGACGGCAACATACTAGATATTACTGGCAGAGATTACGCTGGGTTAGTTGGTGCTGGTGGTGGAGCAGTGCATGCTTATAGTTTTGGTTACATAATCGATGATGGTCCTAATGGTTTAGTCACTCTTTCCTGGGATACAGCAGCTGTAGCACCAGGAGATTATCGCATGGAGGTATGGGAGAACAACTATACTAATTTTCTGTGGGGTGGTCCTGTAGAAGTTCTAGCAAGGGATGTTATTTAGCATGGCGTTTGAGACATTTGATTACGATACTCTCATCGTTGGTGATTACTATGAGGGTATAGATAATGGTCGTCTTGATGAGGAAGGTAATGGGGCCCGTGACGTTCGATTCGTCGGACGCTATCTTGGCAAGGACGATAAGCAAATTCTTCAGTCTTTGAAGGATCCTGATAATCGTTATCTGCGTCAGGTTTATCTCCTGATGAATGATGACAAGCACGGTAAGGTCTGGCGGTGCTTTGACCCCGAGACACTTACTCATGTTCCTGAGCCTGAAGAGGCTCATATAGTGGTCGACTCTGTTGCTCCGGGGGAGTGAATATAAATGGCTGACGGTGTTTTCAATATTGCCAAGGGTCGATTCGGTGAGCTTTTCAACCGTGTAGACTCTAACGATCCAGCTAACTCAGTGTTGGTTGTTAGCTTGTACAGCACCGTTAGTGCTGATGACACGCTTAATGACGCTACTACACTGGCTGTTGTGGTTTCAGGAGGTTCTACTGAGGCTACGTTCACCAATTATGCTCGTGTGATCTGGACCGATACTAATATTGCTCTAGGTTCGCCAGATAATACTAATAATCGCTTTGACTATCCAGCTCCTAACCCTATATGGACGTCTGCTGGTGGCGCTACTAATAACACTCTTGCTAAGCTTGTTATTAGCTACGATAGTGATTCCACTGGTGGTGCGGATAGTGCTATCATCCCAATGACTTACCACGACTTTGTTATTACTACTAATGGTGGTAATCTCACTGGTACAGTCAACGGTTCCGGCTTCGGTCGAGCTGCGTAAAGGTTTGGGAGTGTCAGTCTAAGAGGCAGATTGGCACTTCCATTATCTTATGTCTATAAACTATACGTGGTTTGGTGCAAGAGAACCTATCTCTGGTGTAAATTATAATCAACCTGTCACGCATGGAGATCAGCTAACAGTTAATGATGTAGGTCCATGGGCATTGCAAGCTGTACCTAAGGGTACTGAAACCCTACAGACCATGACTGGTCCTGGTAGAGGATTCTGGCGTTTTGATACAGCTACTGAATTTACCACCGATACAGCATGGCCTAGTAATGCTAACGATAGTAACCCTAGTATCTTAAATGCCTCTACTTTGCATGAAGGTAAAGTAACAGGATCCCCTGTCACTATTGATGGATACAGTATTCCTGTAGGAACTTATATCTGCCAATTTAGAGATTTCCCTGATGGTTATGATTTCTATGCCCAGGGAACAAGTCTGCCTATACTATTTAGAGGATGTAGGTGGCGATTTACTGGTGGCCTAAGTGGAGCTGGCCTATTTAACGATAATACGTCCACCAGTTCACAACATATCTACATGCATTACTGTGATCTAGGTATGACATCTGCTGAGCTGGCTGCTAATGCTGCTGGTTTGTTACATGTCAAGCTGCTGGGTGGACTAAATCATAGAATCCTTAGGAACTACCACACCAACTCATCTACATTCTATCAACCTAATACACAGGGTGTAGCTCTTATAGAGAATTACATAGATGACTACGTATTCCCTTATGGTGAATCAGGGGAGTCTGGTGGATTTGATACAACTGTGTACCACAACAATGGTATCAGTTGTGAAGGTGGACTAACATCTATTAGCATTTTACGTAATCGTATTATTTGCCCTTCTCCTGATAAAGCTACTGGCGCAAATGGATTTACCGCTGCTGGGCAAACTGGTTATGGTACACAATCTGGTCAGACTGGTTATGGTAGTGGCTCTGCACCTGGTCGATTGTTGCTCCAAACTGATAATATAGCCCTCTTCAATTCCAATGGACTGGCTAATGTTGGATCTGGTGTGGATGCTATTATTGTGGATAGTAATTATCTAGGTGGATCTGGCGCCTGTCTATATGCTGGTCAAGATCTTACTCATCCTGGCTCTAACATTGCAATAATTAACAATAAAGTTACAACTAAGTGGTGGACCAATGGCGGTAATTTTGGTCCTATAACTGCTCAGCCTGACTGGGGAGTTAGAGGTAATCGTCAATCTAATAATACGTGGGCAGATGATTATGGTACTGGCGGTAATGGATCTACTGCGCTAGCTGATAGACAATATCCTAATGGTGATGGGCCTAGAGCAGGAACGAGCTTTATCTAGTGGCTGTATCAGTAGGCTCTCAAGGTATACATACAAACGTTTCAGGCTCATGGTTCTCTGCTACTACTCCTAAGACTGCTACTATTTCATGGTCTACTGGCGATGTTATCGTAGTTGGCGGTGCTATGGAGAATGCAGGTCAGGCATTCTCCACTCCTACTGCTACTGGATTAACGTTTACCTCACGTCAATCCACTACCCTTACTGGCTTTGGTAACTCTAAGGCTCAGCTATGGACAGCTAAGGCAGCAGCTAGCGGATCTAGTGTTGTTTTAAGTTTAGCTACAGCTAGTGGTACCGCAATGTTTGGTATGTATTATTGGGTACTGTCTGGCGCAGACGATTACGTCAGTGGTGGATTGTTGTCTGGCACCACTAATCCTACATTTGCTGGTGCAACTGATGGATTTGTGGGATGGATATGTTCTGATTGGGCGGCCGCTACAGTCAATCCTGCCCCATTAGCTGGTACAGGAACTCCTACTGAACTAGTTGATACAGATAATGCAGGTGCAAACTATGGCATTTATGTAGATCAATGGTTAGGAACTACTAATGCCTCTACTACATATGGTATTACACCGTATACATCAATGCAAGCTCAAGGTTGTGCTATAGCTGTATCTGCTTCTGCTGGTGGTGGAGCTACTCCCAGCTTGATAGTTCCAAGTAGAAGATCTATTAGAAGTTTGATCGTTCGATGAAAGGCATTAGATAATGGGCAGTGGTAGTAGACTTTATACAGTCTCTTTTACTGAAGTAGCAGTCACTGCTGCTCAGGATCTATTTGAGATTACGCCTGCTGATGATAAGCCTATAGCCATTCACGGGTTATTCTTTACGCAATCCACTGAGATCGGTGATGCTCAGGAGGAGTTTATTAGATTCCAGGTGATCAGAGGCCATACTACTTCTGGCTCTGGGGGTACTGCGCCTACTCCTGTTCCGTTGAATCCTAATGATACTGCTGCTGGCTTTACCGCTGAAGTCAATAATACAACCATAGCATCTGCTGGTACTACTACAGTATTGCATGCGGGTACGTTTAATGAGCGTATTGGTCTTGAGTTGTGGTTGCCTCCTGAGGTTCGTTGGATGGCATCTCAAGCTAATACTACATTGGTTGTTAGAACAGGTACTACCGTTGCAGATAGTGTGACTGTCAGTGGTACTCTATATGTTGAGGAACTGATCTAGTAATGGGAACGGGGGTCTTCAGACACTATAGACTGTATCGTCGGCCCCCATCCCGTCGGTATATATCTACATACCCTCCTGATCAGTCTGTTAGTATTGGTTTAGCTACTGATACTGAAACAGCTTTTTCAATAACTCCTACACCAGGGAACACTGATGTTCCAGTTGGACTCGCTACCGAAACTGATACTAGCTTTAGCAATACTCCAACTGGTGGCGATGTCAGTGTTGCTGTTGAACTCTCTACCGAGACGGATACGGCGTTTACAAACACGCCAACCCCAGGAGATCCAAATCCGGCTATTGGTTTGGCGTCGGAGACTGATACTGGTCTCACTATCACACCTACCGGCGGGGACGCAAGTCAAACTGTCGGTCTCTCCACAGAAACCGATACTGGATTTACAGTAAGCCCTAGTAGTGATATCAGTGTTGCTCTAGGGCTGTCTTCTGAGACTGACACTTCATTTAGCGTCACTCCTACAGCAGGTAATGTAGACGTTCCAATAGGTCTAGCAACTGAAACTGATACGGCATTTAGTGTTGCCCCTAATGGATCTCCATTCAAGATACTGGAGAACATTGGTCTAGGTAGTGCTAGCACTCAGGATATTACTATCCATAGCGCTACTGTTGGCGCAGACATATGGCTAGTTATAACTTCCAATGCGACCATAACTACGCCTGCTGGATGGGCTCTTAAAGAGAGTTACGTCTCTAATAATGTCACGTATATATGGAAGCTAGATGGGGCATCTAATCCTGGTGGGGATGTCAACGTCTCTCTAGTACAGAGTGCTTCTCGTGCTATAGCTGGATTTGCATTCCAATCATATCTGGAGAGTGGTACATCCTATATAGATCTAGTCACTCCCAGCAGTAACTCCGGTGATCCAGTTGGTACAACTGCCCACACATTCAGTTCTAAACATAATGTCATAGCTATATTTGATACTTACTTTAGTGCTGGTACTCCTGGGGCATTTACTGTTGTATCCTATGATAATGGATTTACTTCATTTGTAGATACGGGCTGGATCGGTAGTGGTACAGCTCCTGACGATGCTGTTAGGATTTGGGCTGGATTCGCTAACGATAAGGGATTTACATCTGATGGCGTAACTGTAGATCTTAGTGCCTCGGCTTCTCTCATAGGCTCAGTTGGTTTCATTGCATTCGATGATACTGGAGCATTGGCAAATGTCCTAGTCATTGGTCTTGCAAGTGAGACTGATACTGCGTTTAGTGTTACTCCCACTCCTGGAGATGCAAGTCTTGCGTTTGGGCTTGCACAAGAAACAGATACCGGATTCGATGTAACACCTACTGCCGGTGCAGTATCTAATGCAATTGGATTAGCATCTGATACTGAGACTGCATTTGATATATCACCATCTAGTGCTAGTGGTATAGCAGTTGGACTAGCAACTGAAACGGATACTGCATTTAGTGTTACTCCTAGTGGTGGTGCAGTTAGCGTTGCGATAGGTCTAGCAACTGAGACTGATTCCGCATTAGCAATCAGTATCTCTATTGATCAGACCTATGAGGCTATTGGGACAGACGAGTTTGATTCTGGTCTACCGATAGTTCCAACTGGTGGCGCTGTAAGCGTAGCTATAGGTCTTGCATCTGAGACTGATACAGCATTTACGATAAGTGCAACACTTGCTGGTGAAGTTGCTGTAGGCCAAGCAATCGAAACTGACACTGCCTTTAGTATCACGCCTAGTGGTAGTGCGGTAAGTCTAGCAATCGGTCTATCTAGTGATACAGAGACTGGCTTCTCTGTAACCCCTACTTCTGGTAATGTAGATGTAGCGATCGGTATAGCTCTAGAAACTGATAGTGCGTTCTCTATTACAACTAATAGCGATCAAGCTATTGATATAGGTCTTGCACTAGAGACTGATACGGCTTTTAGTGTCACGCCGACTGCGGGTAATGTTGATGTTCCTATAGGGCTAGCTAATGAATCCGATACTGCATTTAGTGTCACTGTAGATGCTAGTACTAACGTAGCGATTGGTCTAGCGACCGAAATCGATAGTGCATTTAGTGTTGGTGCAGCAGGTGACAATATCCAGCCTATCGCTAGGGCTGATGAGGTTGATACAGCATTTGATATTACTCCATCTATATCTCTATCTAATGCTGGTATAGGTACAGCTACAGAATCAGATAGTGCATTTGATGTAACTCCATCTGGTGGATCTGTAAGCAATGCTATAAATCTATCTAGTGAGATTGATACAGCATTTAGTATCATACCATCAGCAGGCAATGTAGATGTGTCGATAGGTATAGCGGTAGAAACTGATTCAGCATTCTCCATGGTAATAGTACCAGGTGCTGCATTCTTGCAGATGGGTATAGCGACTGAAACAGATACTGCTCTACCGTTTGTATTGGGAGATTTGATCCCGGCTAGATATAGAATCAGGGCTATATCTAATCCTAGACATTTTAGTGTTTCTGCAAAGAGACGTACTTTTACGGTACCTTACGGCTAGGAGAATATACTAGCGTATGCCATTGCATATAAATGTGAAAGGTTGTATAGTGGAGGTAGTATGAGTACAAATAGGTTCTTACTTAGCTCTGCTGATCAAGGGTATGCGAGTCATATAACTGATCTCAAGAGTATAGAACTTTCAGAGACTGATCAAAGTTCCTGGGTTCAAGCGCTCCCTATGGGTACTTACCGTCATCCTTCAATGGGGAAGATGGTATTTGATGAACTTACCCTAAGTGAATTTGAGCGCAATTGGCGTAACAATTCTCGTGGCCAAGATTTGGATATTGATCTTGAGCACAAGCAATTTAGTTCTGAAGCTGCGGGTTGGGTTAGCGATCTTAGAATTGATCTGGACAACCCAGATACTAAGAAGCGTGGTCTTTGGTACAAGATTGATTGGACACCATTGGGGGCAAAGAAGCTCTCAGATCGTGTCTATAGATATTTCTCTACGGATTATTTCACTAAGTGGGTTAATCCGTCTGGGGACGAATTCAGTAATATTCTAAATGGAGGTGCGCTCACTAATCGACCTATCCTAAAGGGCATGCAGCCCATTGTATTGTCGGAAGATAATGAAAGGTTAATAATGAATCGGGAAGCTCTAGAGAAGCTAGCACGCTCCCACGGTATTAGTGTCACTGCTGAAATGTCTGATGCTGAACTTCAGACTCAGATTGAGGCAGCCGTCATTGCTCAGAGCGATCCCGATCCTTCTGACGATGACAATGATAAGGATACCGATGGTGATGATGATGGGGATCAGGAGCCAGAGATTGTTGGCGCCACTCAGCTCAGTGAGACTGATTTGAAGAATCCTATCGTTCGGGCGCTGTTGAGTGAGCGTAAGGCTACTGATGAGCGGTTGGCCAAGATTGAGGCCGCTTATAAGCTGAGTGAGACTAATCGTCAGCTCAGTAATATCGGTGGTAAGGATTATGTCCTTACTCCTAAGGTTATAGATAAGTTGCGTCCTGTGATGCTGAGTGCGTCTCAGGAGTCCGGTACAGCGATCCTTGAGGTTGTTAAGGAAATTGCTGCTGGTGGTATTAAGCAGCTTGGAGAGCTTGGCAGTACTCGACAGGGTGATCGTGGCGAGCGCAATAACGCCACTGTCCTCAGTGAATTCGAGCAGATTGCACGTAAGCTCTCTGAGGGTAGTGAAGGCAAGATTAACTATGCCGACGCTATGGAGCAAATTGCTACTGAGCAGCCCGACCTGTACTGGGATTACATGGAGGCTCAGCAGAGTGGGGGTAACCGATAATGTCGGGTCCTGGCTATATTTTTAATCGTCCGTTTACTCCGGGCGGTGCTATTACCCAGTTCCGCCTAGTGAAGTTTAGTGCTACTGATACTGTTGTTCAGTGCACCGCTGCTGCTGATAATCCTATCGGTATTGCTCAGGAAACTATTTCTGCTCAAGATGTCACTGATGGTCGACAGGTTTCTGTCGCTCTGTTCGGTGCGGCTCGGGCTATCGCTGGTGCAGCTATCACTGCTGGTGCAGTTCTTATGAATGACACCAGTGGTCGAGTCATTACTGCTACCTCTACTAACTTCGCTGTTGGTCGAGCAATCCAGGCCGCTAGCAATGCTGGGGATCATCTTGATATTATCCTGAACCCCGCTGGAGTGGTGATCTAATGACTGTTTATGATCCTCGTGGTGGCGGTAACGTCCACATCGATCGGGCTCTTACTGAGATTTCGGTTGCTGTTAATAACAACGGTTTCATTGCTGATCAGATTGCTCCTACTGTACGAGTGCAGAAGCAGAGCGATAAGTATTACATCTTTGGCCGTGAAGGCTGGGTTCTTGAGCCCGGTTCTGATATGCGTGCTCCTAACTCAGGTGCCTATGAGGTTCCTGGTTTGGCTGTCTCTCTGGATAGCTATTTCTGCCAAGAGCATGCTCTCCAGATCGGCGTTGCGGATGAGGAACGAGAGAATGCTGATTCTCCACTCTCTCCTGATCGTGACGGTACGGAGCTGATTACTTCCAAGCTTCTGTTGGGTCGTGAGCTTATTGTTCAAGGTCTGTGCTTGACTGCTGCCAATTATGGCTCAGGTTATAGCACTACTCTTTCTGGTACGGCTCAGTGGAGCGATTATACTAACTCTACTCCTACCGTTAATATCAAGACTGGCATCCGCAAGATCCATGCCGGTATGTTCACTGAGCCTAACGCTGCTGTGATTCCTTACTCAGTGATGAGTATTCTTGAGGATCACACTGCGTTTGTGGATCGTGTCAAGTACACGTCTGCTGCGTCTCTGACTTCTGATATTGTGGCTCGTCTTTTGGGCGTGCGTAACGTCGTGATCCCTGGTGTTGGTTATAACAGCGCTCGTATGGGTCAGGCCGAATCTCTTGCTTACATTTGGGGCAAGGATGTGTTTATGTACTATGCACCGGACCGTCCTGGGCGTAAGATGCCGGCATTTATGTACGAGTTTGTCTGGCCGCTTGGTGGTCAGGTTCAGGCTGTTGATCGTTTCCGTGATGAGAATCGTATCTCTTATATCATTCGTATTCGCCGGCGTTACGATCACAAGTTCATTTCACTGGACGGGTCCAGCAAGGCTATTGCTGGCTATCTGATCAAGGCGGCTGTTGCCTAATGGCTGATGAAAAGAGCACTTCACAGGATACTGCTACTAAGCAGCCTACTAAGTTGTACTGTGCTACTGATATTGTGCACGGTTACGTTCGTACCGAAAGTAATGGTAATGCTGTCACTGATCGTGATGGTCGAGCTGTTACTGATACGGTGCGACTCTCTTATGGTGACGAATTCAAGGCCGATAATTTCACTAAGGAAGAGATTGCTGGTCTCATTGAGGCAGGTGCTCTTACTCGTGTGAATCCTCTTCCTGATAAGACGGATGAGGTTACCTTGGATGACATTGAGGATATTGTTGGAACTATGGATCCTGCCTTTGTGACAGGTGCTACGGTTTCAGCTACATCTGATACTCCGAAGGATGAGATGCCCCCGGGCAAGACTGTTCCTCCTGAGAAGGACAAGTAATTTAAATGTCATATCTCAAGACCAGTGATGTTCAGACGTGGCTTCAAAGCTCTAAATATCCTATCTCTAGTGTTGAGGATGGGTTTGAAACTGCTGCGAAGGTTTATACGTTTGGAGAGATTGGTCAGAGGTATGATGTTAGCTCGTGGATAGATTCCACGAATACTCCTTCTCTTGTACTCACAATACTTGCTATGCAAGTTGCGGCGTATGAGCTTAGGAGAGCAGGCGGAGAGGAAGATGGCCGTACCACTTACGCAGATAAGCTAGAACAGCGTGCGTCTGATATGGTTACTGCGATAGTAAGTGGTACGGCCATCTTGCCTGGTGAAGATATAGCAACTGATGGTGCATTAGGATTGGGACCTGCATTCTTTCCATTAGAGGGATCAGATCTATTAGATCCTTGTGATCCTGGATTTGCTCCATTGTTCTTCAAGATGGATCAGAGATTCTAATGCCGTTTGCTGTTACGTGGTCTCCATCCCCTAACCAGGTAGCTGCTGAATTTGATCAATGGGGTAGAAACATAAAGTCTCTCAAAGAACCTCTTGATAGAATTATTCGTGAGGTTTGCATTCCTGCCATAAAGACTCAATTCTCTGAAGAAGGTGTGCCAGAGTGGCAACCTCTTGCAGAATTCACGATCAATAAAAAGGGTAGTGATCGTATACTTTGGGAGACTGGTGAGCTTGAAAAGCAAGCCGCACTTATAAAGAACTGGACAGTAAAGGGTCCAGAGGGTAAAGCTACTTTAGATAAGCTTAGCAATTCTGTCTTCTATGGTTATTTGCATCAGACAGGATTTGTTAACTGGGTTACAGGTAGACAAACTGCTGCACGTGTATGGGGAGCGTTCCTTCCTGGAGACGCTGAGAGGGCGTCTGAAATAGTTTGGGATTTCTTCCAGGATAGAGCAACTAAAGATCTTAGAATGGCGATAGTAGGCGTGGGCTAATGCCTACGACGCATAGAGCATCGGTTATCAGTGACTATTTCATCAGACAGTTGAAGCTGATTGCTGGACAATTTGGTATTAAGCAGATCATGTATGGAGATACTAATATAGTAGGTGCAGCTCCTATTGTATGTATTCTTCCAGCAGTAGTTGGACGTGAATTTGCTAGCAGTTCTGCTGGTACTAGAAACAGCTTTGAAGTTAATCTACTTGTATACAGTACTTCTCTTAGAGAAGGTATGGAAACTGTCCAGAGAAATCTAGATATTCTCACTGAGGATATAGGAGATTATTTCTCTGTGAAGGCTTCAGGTCTAGCACTTTCAACTACGTTGCGTGGTGTGGAGGTAACAGGAGATCTATTAGGAGGGCTAATAACTCAAGGTCTATCCAGTCGCACCGAATACGATTTCAAGGTTCTTGGAGACGAAAGGATGCGAATGAATAGAATTATCTTCACAGCAATGTCTAGAACTGGATTGGTGGAATAATGGGTAAGGTAAGTGTTTGGGTTCCTAATAGCGATCCTGGAACTACAGTGGAAGTCTTTATGCAAGGTATCATGCCTAATAAGACTTCTAAGATAGTGGATGGACCTATTTATAGGTACAGCCCTATAACCGGTGAAGTTGAAGAGGTTGATGAACTGATCATCGGTGAGCCTATTCCTTTTGGTGAGGAATGGGCAGAGCCTGAGCCCCCACCTCCGCTCCCGGATGAGCCTGAGTCTGAGACTGACCCTAATTTCTTCTCGAACCCTGTTGAAGAGGGAGATAAGTAATGCCTTTCGGTATTGGTGCTGCTGGTATCGTAGGGGTTGCGTTTGAAACTACGGCTGGTACGTATGTTGCTCCTGCTAAATTTATGCCTCTGGTCTCAGAGAGTCTTGAGTTTAATCAGGAAGTAACTAAGCGTCGAGTCATTCGTGGTACGCCTGATCCAATCGGTTCTGTTAAGGGTAATGGTGTTGTTGGTGGTGATATCAGTGTTGAGGTTCTCCCTGATGTCTTGCCCTGGTTCCTGTATGCGTCTCGCTGCACTGTAGTCAAGACTGGTTCAGGTCCTTACACCTATGTCGCTACTGGTAACAGTTCTGGTAGTCCTACTTCTGGACGTACTCTTTCTATCACTATTGTCCGCAATGGTGTTGTGTTCGGCTATACCGGCTGTATAGTTGCATCCTCGGATTACTCCGTCAAGGATGGTGTGCTCCAGGCTAGTCATAAGATTGTAGGTATGGATGAGGCTACGCAGAGTAGTCCTACTCCTACTTGGCCTACCTCTGTGCCATTCGGTATGGGTACCTATACTCTGAAGTTTGATACGGTCACTGATGCGACTGTATCCGACATGACCATTTCTATTGATGATAATGGTCAGGCAGAGTTTCGTTTGGCCGGTACAACTGGTGCCGATGTGGTTCGATTCGGTGAGCGTACCACTAAGATCTCTGTCACTAGAGACTTTATAGACCGTACCGAATATAATAAGTATCGTGCTTTGACTGCTGAGAACTTTGATCTTACAGTACTTAATGGAACTGAGTCTGTAAGGTATCAAATTCCGGTTGCAGTTATGGATAGTTATGAAATCGGTATGAGTAACCCTGGAGATATGATCCGAGCCAAGATCGACTTTATGGGTGATTATGATGCAACTACTACAGCTTCTTGGAAGATCACAGTGGTTGCTAATACTGAGAATATTACTTAATATTGTATCTGCAATACTTTTTGTAGATATATTAGATACAATATTATCAATAATAACAGCCATAATTAAAAGGAGTAAGAGAATGCCAATCGTACAGGTTTCGGATGCACCCGTCCGGTTTGAGCTGGAAACGGCTCCGCCGGACGGGTACGTTATGCTTAAGCGTCTTTCCTATGGACAGAAGCTGCTACGTGGTGAGAGTGCGTTTGATACTACGGTCCAGGGTGAGGGCCGTAATACAATGATGTATGTTGCAAATCAGCGACGTAAGGTTCAAGCATTGGATTTTGCTGCTTGTGTTGTTGAGCACAATCTCACTTATATTGATGATGCTACGGGTAATGAGTGTCCTTTCGATTTCAAGAGTAGTTGGTGGCAGGACAAACTTGATCCTAGGGTCGGTGAGGAAATAGAAACTCGCATTGACTCTATGAACAACTACGAAAAGGTGGAAGGGCCAAAAAACTAGCTAATCGAATTCAACTACGGGTCGCTGGTGCTGGAAATACAGGCAGAGATCGTGAAGTAGATGAATTCGAGAAACTATATATGCTCTGCAAGTCATTCAATTCTCTTCCTGGTCCTGGTGGGATCATGGAACAGGATAGTTACTTAATGTATGGTCTGCTACATTTCCAACATTATGTGAATGAGCATCAACGCAGAGAGAATGAAAAACGATCTAGGAAATAAGGCGGCATGGCTCTAAGTTCAAGGGAAATGGAACTAACCATACGCTTTATAGATCAGGCGTCTGGAACTGTAGCAGAGATCAGTCAGAGTTTAAGAACTTTGACTGAAACCTCCAATAATAGCTCTTATAGTCTGCTAGCTGCTGGTTATGCCTTAAGGCAAGCTGGCGATTTAATGGCAAATGCTGGTAAGGCTGGTTTAGAATACTTTAACGATGCTACAGACATGGCTTCAGAGTATGATAAGCAGGCTAGGCTTGCTCTTACTCAGGCTAAAGACACTGGAGTGTCACTACAAGAACTTAAGACTATAGGTGATGATGTTGGTAGGTCTATCCCTGTAGCTCTAGAAGATATACAGCCTACACTGTTTGATATCTTCTCCACAGTTAAGACTGATGGTGCTGGCGCCAAGCTTATGCTTGAGCAGTTTGCTGAGGCGGCTGTAGCTGGTAATGCTGATATCCAGGATGTAGCTAGAATTACACTTGCTGAACTTAATGCATTTGGTTTAGGTGCAGAAGATGTATCTAGACTTCTGGATATTCAGTTCCAGATGGTTAAGTATGGTGTAGGTACATATGATCAGTTTGCCAGTAGTATGGGTCTATCCATTCCTACTGCTAAGGCTGCTGGGCAGAGTGTAGAAACTCTGTCTGGCTCTTTGGCATTCTTGACACGTAATGGTCTGAGCGTAGCTAGTGCTACAGCTTCAGTGGGTAGAGCATTCGAGCTTCTATATAGTAAGAAGGGCCAAGAGGGTCTTAAGAAGCTTGGCATAGATATACGTGACGCTAATGGCGATGTTAAGCAAATGGGTGACATTGTTACTGAGCTAGCTGTAAATAAGGGATGGGCTCAGCTAGATGAGGCTCAGCGTAAGCTGGTATTCCAGGAGACATTTGGTCAGGGTACTATCCAGGCTCGTAGATTCTTTGACGTAGCTATTCCAAACTATGAGCAATTGAATGAGATAACTGGAGAGATGACCAACTCCACTGGTGCTATGGCTGAAGCCTTTGCTACCATGATGGATGGATCAGCGGCTAAGTCTGCACTGTTAAGAAATCAATATGAGCTGATGAAGCGTGAGGTTGGGGATCAGCTCATTCCCGCCAAGATAAAGCTCATGGAAATCCTCATGAAACTTATTAGGGCATGGGAAGATCTAGATCCACACTTGAGATCTATTATAGTTAAGGTAGCTGTTGTAGCTGCTGCATTCCTAGCGGTAGTCGGTCCTATTATTGCATTTGTTGGCACTATCATGATGATAGTTGCTGGATTCAGTGCATTGGGACTTAGCTTTGCTACCTTAGGAGCTATAGTTGGTGGTATAATTCTAGCATTTGTTGCACTTGCTGCTGTAGGCTATACAATCTACACCTATTGGACTCCACTGAGTAATTTGTTCACACAAGTAAAGCTAGGTCTACAAGCATTCTGGACTACGCTTAATGATATCACTGGAGAAGGCGTTACAGATAATGGCTTTGTGGGATTCATGCAAGGCATCGCTGTAACTCTAAGGGACACAGTCATTCCGGCCCTAAAGCAAGCATGGGACATATTTAAATCGTTTGCTGTATGGTTTGGTAGTGGTGCATTTGATGTCGCATCTGTAGCATTCAATGCTATAGTTACTGCTATACAATTTGTATGGGGTATAGCTCAGAATATCTATAACTGGTTTATAACTGAGTTTGGCCCAGGATTCATACGCATATTTAATAGTGTTAGAGACAATGTAGCTCCTGTCCTTGATGAGATAGGACAGACCGTACAGAAACTCATGGATGCGTTTGCTCCTTTGCTGGCTTTTATTCAGTTTATGTGGGATAGTATAGCAGCGAGGTTTAGTCAGGCAGTAGACGAAGCCTCACTCTATATGGACTATCTTAAGAGGACAATAATAGATAATGGGCTAAAGGCTATATCTGATATAGCTATGGATATACTAATGATGTTGGCTCAATTTATTGAGAATAATTTTAATATGGTTAAGAATATGGCAGTGGATATATGGAACTTTATATCTAGAGCCATATCTGACGCTATAGCTATCATGAGCAATAACATTCAATTGTTCTTAAATATCCTGCAAGGCGACTGGCAAGGCGCTTGGAACAATATACTTAACATAATACGTAGTGTATGGGATCTGATAGGCGCAGTAATTAGACTGGGTTGGGAAACTATAAAGAACCTATTTACTGCCGGAATACAGAATGTCTTAACTGCTGCTATATACTTCGTCAAAGCATTTTTGGATCTGGGCTCCGCTATGTTGGGAGCATTTATAAATGGTATGGGTGCTGCGAGGTTTGATACGTGGATAACACTACAATGGATATTTAGATATATGCTAGAGCAAGCATTTGGGTTCATAATAGGATTTGTTAATGTGGGTAAGCAAATAGTACAAGGTATGATCAATGGCATTTATTCTATGAAGGATGCCATGTATAATGCTGCTAAGAGTGTGGCTCAGAGCGCTATGAGTGCTGTGAAGAGCATCCTACATATAAGCTCTCCATCTGGAGTGTTTATGGAATATGGCAGGATGACAGTTCTAGGCTTTGAGGAAGGTCTTAAGAATCAGCTCAACACTGGTGGTATAGACGACTACCTAGGTAGTTTGAACCCTCAGTTCAACGTAAACAACCTTACCTCAGGTGTGCAAACTCAGTCTCAGCCAGATCTAGAAATGATGACCAATAGGATTGTAGCTGCAATCCAGGGGATCAAGCCTCTTAATGTAGAGGAATTGAATTTAGGTGGAAATAAGGAAGAGCCTGTTGACTTCTGGACTAAGGTTACTTACTCAGGTGTATAATGGTCGCTGGTGATCTTATAACTGAAGCATATCAGATCGAATACAACGGTCTGTTGGTTGGTGCTAACACTAACTATGATATGCGTCTTATCAACAACATGACTGGGCATGATACACGTTCAGATACTGTTGATAGATTCGGTGCTCATGGTGGTGTAGCAGGCAGGCATTATGCTAAGTTTAAGAATTTCTCTATAGAAGGCAACTTTGTAACTAGCACAGCAACTGATGCACAAACTAAACGACAAGCTTTAGGCTTAGCATTTAAACCTATAGTAGCATCAGATGATGGATTACCGCTGTGTCTGCTATTGCCAGGTCCAGGATCACTTATAGTAAAGATGGTGGTTAGACCTACCAAGTTTGAATGTGATATCACTAGAGATATGGCGGTAGGCTATCCTAGCTGGAAGGTATTTCTAGAAGCGGTAGACCCTACCTTATACAATAGAATTTCTACATCACAAGGCTTTACAATGCCTAGTGATACTAGAGTCATTACTAATAATGGTAACGCTCCAGCTAAATGGACAGCTAGATTAACTGGTATATGCAGTAATCCTATTCTAACTAATAATAACACAGGTCAAGTCATCAGCTTCTACAACTTGACTATAGGAGCAAATGATATTCTTACGTTTGATTCTGGCACAAGCACTGTAAAGCTCAATGGGACTCCGTCGTCTGGATCTTTGCAGACTGGATTCTCATGGTGGGATATGGAACCTGGGAACAATTCTATATCTATCTCAGCTAGTAGCGTTAGTGGAGGCAGTTTTAGTCTCACTACTAGCGATGCATACTGGATTCCTTAAGGAGTGAAGTGGCAAGTGTAGGAGTACTACATACTACAGAGACTACTGATTTCGAGAATACTAAAAGGGGATTGATACGGGATGGATATGAGCCACATTGGCTTATAGACCCCACTCCTGGTATAGTACGGGTCGAGCGAATGCTCCCTGATAGCGTCATCGGTAGAGCGCTTCAGCATCTAAAGGGCGATCCAGAAACTAATGCTCGTGGTGGTGGAGTAATACAAATAGAGGTTATGGGCAAGGCTGAGAATGTACCTAATTACTCTGATGGTTGGTTCACGAGTTTCGCTGAGATCCTTCATAAGATCTGTACCGATTCAAATATTCCTATCGAATTCCCATGTGGGTGGGTACCATACCCTAAAAGCTATGGGTATAGGGCATCCCAGCGTCTTTCCTGGAGTGAATGGTCCTTAGTTAAAGGTATCATTGGGCATCAGCACGTACCGGGTAACCATCATGGAGATCCTGGTGATGTTAGCCGTTTAGTGGTAGCAATGCAACAGCTAATAGAATCTATGCAGGAGGATATTATGGTATGGTCTCTAGCTCAGCTTGGCCCTACAATGAATAGTGTAGATGAGATCTATATAGGTAGTAAGCGCAAGGCTATTCCTACTTTGCCGGAACGTGATGCATGGCGTAAAGATCTCACTAAGCGGCTTAGGGCAGGAGAAGATCCTACAGCAACGCTTGAATATATTGCGTATGCCCTGTCTGAGGAAAAGTAGTATCTAATGACTGGTGCCTCAGTATTGAATACTATGGGGAGTATATATACTCCCGTAGTGAGCGAGTCCAAGTTCAAAGCTTGGATGTCTTCTGCTGAGGAACGTTTGCGTACACTTGAAACACAGCAACGGCTATTTAATGCATCTGTAAAGGGTGGTGCTATAGTTGCCTATACAGATAATCTTGTGCAGATTGTCCGTATGGGTAGAATTGGATATAGCAGTGCGAGCGTGCCAATAATATCAGATGGATTTGCAGTATCGGATGATGCGGGAACGTCATTCCATTTCTTGATGGATAGCCATCGTGGCTGGGTTGTTCCTAGCATGCCTATCACGTTTGTTAAGGAAGATAACTTCGCTGTAAATTCAGCATTAGGGCCGTTATCGGCATGGAAAGCTACTATAACTATTCTATCTGACGTGTTAGTAGTACGTGTGGTAGCGTATCCAGATTCTGGAATAGTCGGAACTATATGGCTTGACATAGACTCTGGTCCGGATACTAATCACGCTACAATTAGTACTGGAGGAGGGCAGCTTGTAGAATTCCTATGGGATATAAGTAGCTTTGGTTATGCTTATGGATCAGTGCATATATTGCGTCTATGGGGAGACATTACATCCGGTTCAGGTAACATGCTAATAGTTAACCCTGATCTATGTGCATTTGGTATCCTTGAGGACTTTCCTGCTGCCGATGCGAATGGTAACGTATGAGTGGTTCATTCGATCCTTCTGCTATATATGCTGAAGGGTTCAATTACACAGCGGGTCCAGCATCTGCTATTTCAGCTATTACTAATGTATGGAGTCTATATGATTCTGTAGGTAATGCTGGAAATGGTTTCCGTAAGCCAGCTCAGATCACTATAGCTAATGAAGCTACGGCGCCATCTGGAGATGGTAAAGTATTACGTATCACTTCTCAGAATGTTAGTGGCCAACATTGGTCTGGGGGTATGCAGCTCAATATCCCTATGTCATATGGACAAGTTGAGCTACGTGTACGTGTAAGTGGTGATAGTACAGCAGGTACTCCTACTGGTGTTACATCTGGCGTAGTATTATTCTGGCCCCAATCTAATATCTGGCCTAATGGCGGTGAGATAGATTGGTGGGAAAGCTATGACCATAGGGATACTAGAGTTCCAGCCGAAACGAATATTCACTGGAATCCATCTAATCCCTCTGTAGATCTTCTAGCAGTGCAACATTTGCACACTGGTATATCTCAGATACAATGGCATAAGGTTGTAGGTTCCTGGACTCCTGATCGAGTCTGGATGAATATTGACGATGGCCCTGATGTTCTTATCACGGACGATCCACTCAATATTCCCAATCAAGCTATGCAGTTGGCTATTCAGCTTGACGCGTGGTCTTCTACTCCACCTACTAGCCCTGTTACAATGGACGTGGATTATATTATCCTACGTTCGTGGGTTCCTCCCACAGGAATTAGTGGTGTTGAGGATAGTAATAGAGGACAGTATGAGGTCCTAGTTACTAATTTGCTCAGTGGAGAGATCATCTCTACTGTTGAAATGAACGACATGTATTGGGAGAAGATTTATCAAGGACCAGGATCATTCTATGGGACAGTACGATTTGACAATCCTACTAGCACTGCTACTAATTTTAGGGATTATACCAATGGGATCTGGGTCGTCAAAGATGGAGTAATCAAATGGGGTGGTATCCAAGGTAGGGTACAGAGACGTGGAGAAACTAGATCCATCTCTGTTCCTGCTATAGGATTCCTAGACTATTTGAATGAGCGTATCCTACGTAATGCTCAGGGCATGACGTATGGTACGATTCAACGTGTCACCGATATTGAATGGAACAACATAGACGTATTCCGCATCTATAAAGATTGTGTGGATCATCTACAATCATTTGAGGACGGGAACTTACATCTAGGTGTTGTGTGGGATGCACTTAGTGGCTATACTACTAGGCTAATCTATCCAACGTTTGCTGCTAAGCGTATAGGTCCGTTGTTACTCCAGCTAGCTAATCGAGGTGATACTGGATTTGATATTCTACAGACGTATCGTTGGGAGAATGGCCAGCCTAGATGTGATATCAAGCTTATAGCACCGCAGCTAAATAATGTTAGCGATCAGATGCTGCTATTCCAGCTTGATAGATTGCAGGTTGCTAATGTTTCAGCGGGTAATGCTGTGTCTTTGCCTGGTAATGCTGGTGGTCGTCTCACAAGTTCTACTCAATATACCGACCAAAGCTTATCATCCCTGGCAACTCCATATACTGATCCTGTTACAAATAATCCTGTGTATAGGCTTACTACTGATGGAGCTAACAACTCACTTAGCAACATCCTAGGCGATTCCACTGGATATGATCCATGGTCCAGAACATCTACTAAGTTTCTATATACACAGTATTCTCCTACTGATTCAACTAGGCGTGGAATCTATATCTATGATATAGTCGCTGGGGCAAGCTATCCAGTTTGTACTACAGATAGCCCGTACTCATTCCCGATCTTCTCTCATGATGAGGATAAAATATATTTCCTCAAGGGAATGTTAGGAACTAATACGGGTGCTGGCAGTAAGCCTATAAAGCTATATTCAGCTCCTGTACCCAATACCCCTGATTATGGAGCTATTGCGTCTATAGATACTAGTACTTTAGAGCTAGATATTGTAGCTTTAGCTGAGGCTAGTTCGTTTGTATTGAGTGACGTAAGATGCTTGAGTAAGAACGTAGCATCTCAGTCCCAATCAAGGTATATAGGTTTCCAAGCTAAGACTGCTAGTGGCTGGATGTCACTGGTTAAGAACGCAGTTGGTGGGTTTGTGACGGGGTGGGCATTTACATCCCCGAATAGCCATCACACTGCTACAGACATGACTATGTTATGGTCAGATCATAGTTCTGACCTTCTATATGCATGTAGGGCTACTAGTACAAGTAATCATACGGTCATTAGATCCGTATGGAATGTAGCAGCAGTTACAGCAGCGTATAGCCCTGCTACAACTGGTGGAGCTGTCCTAGTTGAGGATTCAGCATGGGCATATCATCTGCGTTCAGATACAGAATTGCATGTAGGTAAGAACTCTAATCCCTGGTCAAGAACAGCAGGGACAGGTACTATCAACTCCGCAAAGGGAACAACCTTCTCCGCTTTGCATATGGATCTGGATAAAGCCTCTGTTGGTTTCGACCTCAAGGATGTGAGAGTAGCAGCTACAGAGTACGATTCTACCTCCGGTGCAATAAATCTGGTATACTTGTTCCCTATAGGTGATTTCAATGTAGGGAATGCAGATAGTGAGATTACAGACTGGACAACTATACGTGCAAATAGAAGGTTGTGCGGTCATAGAGGTACTAATACTTTCACTGGTAATCTATTAAGATTTACACCTTATCCGTTCATTAGTCCGAACGGTAAGTATATCATATTCAATTCAGATAGTCAGACGAGCATAGGTGGATTTACATATCCTAGCCCTGCTGGTTCTAATAATGGTACTGTTGCTTACACTGATCTATATCTAGTTAAGGCTAGGCAAAGTACTTCTACAATCAGAGACGTAGAGATTGTATTTGAAGCTACAGCTCCTGACTGGACTCCTTCAGCTAATCAGTGCATAGCTAGTGTTTGGGGAAGCTCTGGTAATCGTGGATGGAGAGCATTCTTACTCACTAACGGTAAGATCCGATTTGAGTGGTCTACAGACGGTACAGCTACAGTTAGTGCTGATTCTACAAATGCTGTAACGTTCACAAATGGCCAGGCAGGTACTATCAAGATAGTGTTTGATGTAAACAACGGATCGAGCAACTTTGTTGCTAGGTTCTGGCAATCCACCGATGGTGGAGTGACTTGGACTACACTGTAAATGGCTACTACAACTATATTCAACAGTACAGCTCCTAAGGAAGTTGGAGCAGATACTAACGGTACAGCTAATAACTTTGCTGGTACAGTTAGATACTGTAAGGTACTGTACAATAGTGAAGTAGTGTTCGATATGGACGCTAGAGCTGTGTCACCTGAGCTTACTCATATAAATGACTCAGTTCAGAATACCTTTGAGTTAACTGGTAGTGCTGCCATTGTAACAGATAGGGTAGGTGGTGAGTACTCCAGCCGTAAGGCTATGAGTAGGACCGCTAATATCCTGAACTACGATAATGATGGTTCAGACCAGCCTATTACCGGTATAATGGTAATCGGTCAGGGTGAAGGTAATGACCAGGCAATGGTTTATGTTCAGAATACAAGGGGTAAGATCCCCTTGTACGAAGATAATATGTCTATTAAGGATCAGCTAGATACAGACGTATTAACACAGTTAGGTCAGATGCAGCTCAGTGCTAACAGTACTGCAAATAGCGGGTACACACTATCCATAGATCCCAATATGGACCCTAAGTATGATGACCTAGAAGTAGGTATGCTCATACGTATGGTTATCAATCATGGATTCACTCAGGAAGATGGATTCTATGCTATTGGTAGGTTGAGAAACAATCCTACTAAGCAGGGTACAGATCAAGTATCTATGGAGGTGTTCCCAGCTCTTGATCTTAGAATGTCTACTTCAGCTATTTATAATAAATTGTCTGATGCACAGATTCTATTCTTCTCTGATATGGAAATCTCTACAGGTGAGAGTTCCACTCGATACATGAAGGAATGGGCTGCTAATCAAACTCCTGGAACTAATGCTGATACCTCCCTGAGCTATGGCTTCTGGGGGCCGCACGTAGATTCTGGAGTCATTCCGTATAGGGATGCTGATTATCATTTCGTTCAGGACTCTATAGCTGTAAGTGGTCAGTGTATAGCTAGATTGCAGATCGGTAACGCCTATTCAGCTAGTGACCATGGTGCACTACTATGGCGCTATCTAAATAAGGATGGGGGTAACTTCCCGGCTGATGCATACTACTCATACTGGACTAGATTCCCACAAGCTATCCATATAGATTCCGGTGGGTTTAGTAGTAATGTGCAGATATTCCGCACAGCTCCTACTGGTGGGCCACTAGCTACAATTGCAGCAGCTTACTATAATGGAGTAGATAGTACGTTCAGGTGGTACTTCCACCTAGACGGAATAGCTAGTTATAATCTCACTCAAGTTGGTGGTACTCCACACGTTGTCCCAGTTGGTGACTGGGTACATATAGAAATGCGCTTCAAGCGAGATACTACATCTGGAGGTATCTGGCAAGTTTGGGCTAATGGAGTACAGATACTGAATTACTCTGGTCAGACTGCCAATAGTGGTGCTACGCAACATGCATTCAGCATAGGTAACTACGGCACTAAGCTAATTCCAGACAATCCTATTGTCGAGTACGATGACGTACTGATAAGTACGGTCCCTGTTCATTCTCTTATATTCACATGAGGCAAAATGCTTCATATAATCCTATTAGGCAACGATGTTCAAACTCAGCTTATTGTTACTGTAGGCGCTGTAGCTGTGGCACTTATAGGTGCTATGGTAGCGGTTATCAGTAACAAGAAGACGGGTACAAAGATAGAGGGGAACACGCATACCATTAATACAAATACCAGTGCCATAAATACTATTGAGGACAAGATCGGTAAGCCTAATGGGCACGGTAGTCTAACTCATATGATGGAAGAGATCCTCAGTATAGCTGTTGATACTTCCAGAAGAGTTACTCGTTTAGAGGAACGTAGTAGAAGTAACTCTAAGCGTATGGGCGAAATAAACTCCCACGTAGAAGCTCTAGATGGGAGAATGGAAAGTATCCTAGTTGAAGTTCAGAGAGGACATGATGAGTCCGGTGTCACCACTACTGAAGATTAAGATCCTTGCGAGTAGATTGCTTGGCTATCTTATCGCTGCTCAGACTATATTGGCGCTGATTATAGGTAGTGGTCATCTTGACTCATTCCCTGAGATACTGCGCTATGGTCTTCTAGTTCTGTCAGGCATTGGTATAACCATAGGTATATTGCGTCAGGTAGCCCCGATCCCTGCTGATCAGCCTAAGGGGATTATCGAGGCTCATACGGCTACGGTGCTCACTACGCCTACCTCATAGTACTCCACTATAAGTAGCAGTGTTCCCCTGCGTATCCTGCTGGCTGTCAGGATAATCTTATACGTGGTAGTGGGATGGTATCTAGGCTGGTCTTTTACTCCTGCCACCTAGATACCATCCCACGTTTACTTTATGGATATTAATGATCTTGGATTAAACATCATAGCATGTTTAGGAATATTTGGTGGGTATCCATCTGGGAATTCTACCCAAAGCCATGGAAATTGTTCATAACCTTTAGGTGGATGTACTATATATCCTATGTATCCGACCCATACGGACCCATCCCATTTATGATGGGATATTACTTGTACTTTACTATTAAAATGGAGCAATAGCGGCTCGGACGAAGCAATCCTTGGCTTCTAGCAGCTTACGCAATCCGGTAGTCAACTCAGCACTATCAGTTTCAATGAGTGAGAGTATATCACAAGCAAACTGAGCACAAGCTCCAGCTACATCCTGAAGATCAGGATTCTGGATATGCTCGAATGTGAAGAACTCCATAATATTCACTATGGCAATGTTGCGACCATTAGTGATCTGCCTGTTAAACTCACGCTGGCTTTCTACGTTTGACATTAGCTTCTCCTGAGTAGGTTCAGATAATCTGTACGCTTAGGTGTTCCGAAACAAACATAACTTAGCAGTTGTCGTTGAGCATCGTTGATGTGTTCCGATCCTTCAACGTACATCCCAATATGCTTAAGTTTTTCATCGGTCCATTGTGATCCTCCCCTGCCTTTCATTTGCTGTTGAGGAACTAATAGACACTTCTCATGCTGTTGATCCCATAGCTCGAATATGCCTATGTATTCTACAGAATCTAGCACGATATTTAGACGTTCATGGCCTGACTCGTCTGTACGAATCTGATAATCAAATCGTTCATACACTAGTATGTCAGGGTTGAATTCATAGAGTAAGCTCCACAACTCATTGTGGTGCTTGCCTTTGAATTCACCTCTGGTTACAGACTTAGCAATATCCACATTGCTCTTGACTTTATCTAAGAACAATGTATGTGTGACCCAACCAGTTGTACCCCCTGGGTCAAAAGCAACTATCCTCACAGGTCTCCTAAGGAAATACGAACGAATAGACAAGGGTATATACGCCAAATGTTCTTGCTTCTATCCTTATATATACCTATGACGCAATATCTGAGGCTAAATTCTAACATCATTCAAACCCCAGACTATAAGCAAGATCGAAATTTGCTACTTGAATTGCCTGATCAACGTAATACATTTGCTCTTCTGTAAGACGTTGATACTCATCTATGACCAATAGACCATCCTTACGACCTCTGATCTCGTTCATGCCCCATGGATGAACAGTAATGCCGTGCTCAGTTCTGAATTGCCTTATTATTTCTCTATCATTATTATGATTTACGCCACGCCATATAATGGGTCCATCATACTCCTGTCGCCAGTGCACGACATAATCTATAAGCTTAGTAGTCTTACCAGTGCGTCTATATCCAGATATGGTATAAATCATATGGGTATCTCCAGGTGATACATCTCAGCCATCGTGCGTAAAGCTTCAGCGTTTCCCATGGCATCGTCAAGAGCATTATGAGTATGTGGTGTCTTGATCAAGCTATGCCAGTCATCTATAGGTTCGTACTTACCTTCTCCGGCATGATAATAGCCGAGATTCTTATCGTAGAATTTATAGACGCTGGATATACCCATCCACATATCACCAATACGCTTAGCGGACCAACCAAATGGGTTGCTCCCTAGATACTCCCACATATAGTGATTGACAAATTGACCATCGAACAGTGGATTATCTGTTACCATGATTGGACGCTTGTAACTCGTAGCGGTGAGGAACTCTGATATCTCCCTCATAACATCTGCTGGTGGCCTGCCATAAGACAGGAGATGTTCTCTGTTGAGTCCATTTGCCTTCATAGCTTCTGGATCCCAAGAGAGTTGTACTGGCTTCATCTCAGCATAGTATGTGGTAGTGAGCTTATGGGCTATCTTAACTATGCCTATGCTAAGCATAGAGAACCTACCAGGGTATGGTCCGTCAGCTTCTACATCAACTGAATACCAACTCAATGCGTCATCTCAATCTATTATGTTAGCGTAGGGCATAAGCTCAGAAGGTGGCATAATAGGTGGGTGTACCCAATGGTATTTATCCAACTCTTGAGCATCTATAACTAGTATCTCGCAAGATTCCCCTTCCCACTTAGCACTACGTACAGCTAGCATTTTGTCGATGCCATTGTAACACACGGTTTCGTATCCATGCTCTACTCCCCATGGCATCAATGCTATGAGCCACTTATCCGTAATTACCTGTAGATTCGGTTGAGCACAGCTAGCTATTGTATAATCCATGGCTGACATATATAGAGCTTTCATAGTTTTAGCATATTCATATGCCATAGTGGATTATCTTTAGTAAGTATATCAAGCTCCTTCCACTCTTGTTCCCTAAGTATGATATTACCTGATAGGCTACCGCAGTTACTATAAGGACCTACCCACAATCGTGTGTGCACGTGACCTCCCTTTAACTCACCAACCATTCTAAAGTGGATCTTGTGCCCTGTATGATTACATTCGCTACAGCCTGTAGTTACAGATAATCTGTTAACTGTATGAGTACATTTAGGGCAACGTTCTATACCTTCAGGAAGTGCTATCATGATTTGATTTCCTCCAATTGCCCCCATGAATAACCAAACTCTGCGCTAGCATCGAAGGGCGCGAAATCTGAATATACTTCAGTGGCTGTAGTGGTCATAATCTCTTGCATTACTTGAGCTACTTCCTCCTTCAAATGTTCTGGACACTCAACCATAATAGAATCATGTACAATGTTACGGATACCAATATTATTATAACTATGGAAACGCCTACGAACACGCACCATAGATTCCAAACAAATGTCATTAGCTGTTGACTGAGGAATGAAAGCCAAGCCCTCTTTGCCGACATCTTTGAAGTTCTGTTTAGTGATGAGGGGGAATCGTCTGGTTCGTCCAAAGTGTGTGACAAGCATTTGCTCCTTTTGAGCACGTCTTACAATTTCCTCTCGCCACTCCATTACCTCTGGAATTAGTGAGAAGAATTCTTGCTGTTCACGAGCAGCTTGAGCTTCAGATATGCCGTATGCAAGAGCAATGGAATAAGGTTCCAGACCGTAGATACTACCGAATACATAAACCTTAGCACGGACCCTATCCTCTTTAGTCCAGTTGCCGACACCGTATAAGCGGTCAGAAACCTCTCCATGAATATCTCTTGTTGAGTCCATGAACACTCCCTGCAAATATCTATCTTTCGCTTCACAGGCTATAACCCTCAATTCAACTTGCGAGTAATCGCATTGGACGAGAATGTTACCAGCAGTAGGAACATAGATTCTACGTATAATACTACCTCTGGGGATATTCTGAATATTAGGATTGCGACTTGAAAGCCTACCAAACACGGTACCGTGTTGTAGATAAGTAGGATAAATGCGCCCGTTGATAGCTCTTTTACGGGCACCAATAATGTAAGTAGAGTGTAATTTATTAAGCTTACGATGATCAAGTAGAAGACGTATAAATGTTCTGGCATCGTCAGACAATCCAGTCAGAGCAACAGCACGCTTAAGCGTATCTGCCTTAGTGTCTATTATGGGTATTTGTAGCTTCTCGACTACGCGCTTAATCTTTGGAACTGAGTTAGGATTATCCAGCCACCGTTCGAGACTGGCTCGAATGGTGATCAGCTCCGATTGCATTTCTATATCAGTCTTGTCAATATAATCATGATCAACAGCAATACCATCAAGCTCGATATAAATAAGTTCCTTCGCTTGCTCAATGAGTCTAGGATAGGTTCTAGTACCAATGACTTTATCTCGTAGATGTCGAATCCAGATCCTAATGGTGCATGTCGAGTCATACGCATTGTATTTATATAGTATATCTTTCGGGATGAGGCCGAAACGCCCATGTTTACCTCTGATATACCGCTTAGTGTCAGAGGCGTAATCTCCAACGCCAAGTAATTCTCCGGAGAGTCCTTTGAGATCGTGATATCCAGGTCTCTCATCAAGCACGTAGTTGGCGAGCATAGTATCATGGGAAAAGATTGGCTCGTCAAGGATTCCAAGGCGCACAAGGACTTGCACATCGAATTTAACATTATGATAAACCGTTTCGCATTCGGTTAATACTCGACGTAACAGATACTTTATCTCTGGATCATCCAGATAAGCACCGCCGATAACCATCACATTGTGTTCATTATATGCAATAGCAATGGAGAGCCAACTATCTGGATGCGTAAAGGAACTCTCCTTATCCGAGTCCGTTTCTATATCTACAGCTATAACGCCAGTACCCATATAAGGACTTAGTGTTGATAAGTGTAACTTACAATCCTCGATGCTGAGCCACTTAGTGATCTGTTCCTGATCTAGAACATTCTCATCAGGGGGAGCATAAATATAGATATTGGGTTCTTCCCATGGTATAGGCTCACTATTGATCTTACGCATATCCCGCATAAGACTAGGGAAATAATCAGCAGATCGTAGACAGGCAGCAGGATGAAAAGTAGCTACTACCTTTAGTTCCTTACCAGGGTTGCTAGGATGTGGTATATATTTGGCTGGCCCTTTGCGAGCTGCACTGATCGCTTCAGGCTTACCAGTAAATGAGTGATTGGCTGTCTTGCCTAGCAGCAATACAGTCTCAACATCCTCAGTGATATTGGCTAGTACACGTGGTCTGCAAGCTTTGATGATCTTTTGATCGGGCTTTTCAGGCTTAGACCCAGGCATGAAATTAGGGTGACAAGCTACGGCATTATCTAAGGTAGCGTTGCTAAGATCTACACCAGTCTTAGCAGCTATCCTAGTTAGTAGTTGTCCTGTAGGACCTACAAATGGTTCACCTTTTTGAATCTCCTGTGCACCAGGCGCTTCACCAATTACTAGAAGACTCCCAGTTCCTTTAGTAATTGCTGGAACATAGGTATATCGGTTAGGATTATTCCATGCACAATTATCACAATCAGCCAGAGGATGTCTCTTCATCAGATTCCTTCTCAGTAAATTTGTAGAATACAATTCTACTATCACGTGGCTGTGGGATCACCCCGTACTCGAATTTCCTATGCTTATTTCTGTACACATACTGACGTGCTGCACATCTAAATGCTCTAAACCTTGCCTTAGATGTGAAAACCTCGTAATAAGTTCTGTTACTTAAGCATTTGGCAAAGTGGTACCTATGCTCTGTTGATGAGTTATCAGCCGCCCCTTTTATAATAGTTTTCATCATGCAAAGCACGGTACACAGTTGATCGACTAATTTGATATTCAGCCATTAGCTTTTCGTAGGTCCATTTATCTGG
>JBEBIF010000458.1:0-2793 GCA_040080515.1 Chitinophagaceae bacterium
TGGAAAAAGGAAGTGCCCGACCCTTATGCAAAAGCAACAGGAGTGAATGGGGAAAGGGCGATGATAGTGGATCTTGTGAAAACAAATCCTGACGGCTGGACAAAAGATAAAAGCCCGTTGTTTAAAAATAAAACGGATGCTATCATTTACGAACTGCATATAAGAGATGCCAGCATTTCATCTACATCAGGTATAAAGAATAAAGGCAAGTTCCTTGGCCTTACAGAAACAGGTACAAAGAACGCCGCAGGATTTTCCACCGGGCTTGATCATATAAAAGAACTGGGTGTAACGCATGTTCACCTGTTGCCCTGTTATGATTTTAATTCCATAGATGAAGCAAAACCTGATGCTAAATATAACTGGGGTTATGATCCGCTGAATTATAATGTGCCTGAAGGTTCCTATTCTACTGACCCGTATGATGGGGTGACGAGAATAAACGAATTCAAACAACTGGTACAAACCTTTCATGCCAATGGGTTGCGGGTGGTGATGGATGTGGTGTATAATCATACCGCACTTACAGAGACCTCTAATTTCAATCAACTGGTGCCCGGGTATTATTACCGGCAAACGAAGGATGGTGTTTTTTCCAATGCTTCTGCTTGCGGCAATGAAACCGCCAGTGAGCGGCCGATGTTCCGCAAGTTCATGCTGGAATCAATGTTGTATTGGGTAAAGGAATACCACATAGATGGTTTTCGGGTGGACCTGATGGGCATTCATGATATTGAAACCATGAATTTAATTTCCAAAGAACTGCACAAAATAAAGCCTGATATATTATTATATGGTGAAGGGTGGACAGCAGGTTCATCCCCATTGCCGGATTCTCTAAGGGCAATAAAAGTCAATGCCAAAAAGCTGGACCGGATAGCCGTATTCAGTGATGACCTGCGGGATGGCATCAAAGGAAGTGTGTTTGATCACAAAGACAAAGGTTTCGTGAGCGGAAAGCCGGGTATGGAAGAAAGTATCAAATTTGGTATCGTGGCAAGTTGTAAGCATCCGCAGGTCGATTACAGTAAGGTCAATTACTCCAAAGCTCCTTACTCAGCACAGCCTTTTCAAACGATCAGTTATTGTGAATGTCACGATAATCATGTACTGTGGGATAAACTGGGTATTTCTGCCAAAGATGCCACAGAAGAAGAACGGGTCAATATGCACAAACTGGCGCTTTCTATTGTACTTACATCACAAGGCATTAGTTTCTTACATGCTGGTACAGAGTTTTTGCGCAGCAAGAAAGGAGTGGAGAATTCATTTGAATCACCGGACAGTATCAATGCCATTGACTGGAACCTGAAATCGAAAAATAAAGAAGTAGTTGATTATGTGAAGGCATTGATTGATATACGAAAGAAGCATCCTGCATTCAGAATGACCACTGCCAGGCAAATGACTGATAATATTCATTTTTTAAAGGACATGCCTGAAAGTGTGATTGCTTATACTATTAATGGTAAAGCACTAAAAGACAGCTGGGAAAAGATATTGGTTATTTTTTCAGGAACAGCAGCAGAAGGAGTTACGTTGCCACTGGGAAAATGGAAAGCAGCAGTGGATAACAATCATATTACTCAAAATAAATCATCAGAAATAAGTTCTTTTGATGTAAAGACAAGCAGCTGTTCCATTTTGTATCAATAACATTCAAAAACGCTTTAACAAAGAAAAATCAATCTGGTATGCCTTTTAAAGCGTACATTACGGGTCAACATCGTAGTTCTTTATTAGTCCCCAGCTCTTTTAATGTTAATAATACTTCTGTTTTTTGTGTGTCACTGGTACCTGGCGATCTTTTCTCAAACATTTCTCCAACACCGTTACGCATCTCATGCTGCCTTCAGTATGAGTAAATTTTGGGAACGTTTTTTTTACATTCTGGCCTACATCGGTCAGGGTTCATCTTATGTAAGTCCGAGAGTGTATGCCATTATGCACCGTATGCATCATGCTTACACAGACACTGAAAAAGACCCCCATTCACCCAAGTATGATGATAATCTCTGGATCATGATGTGGCGGAGCCGCATCTTCACCTCAGGGGTTTTCAACGGAAAAATTGAAATAGAACCCAGGTTCCTGAAGAACCTGCCGGATTGGCCGGCCATGGACCGGATCGCCCACAACTGGATGTCCAGGGTAGGTTGGATCGCATTCTATATCACCTTTTATATCCTGTTTGCACCATCGGCCTGGTGGTATTTACTCATACCTATTCATATAGTGATGCTTCCTTTGCACGGCGCCGTTATCAACTGGTTTGCTCATAAATATGGTTCGGTGAACTTTAAAATGGATAACACCTCCAGGAATTTATATCCCATGGACCTGCTACTGATGGGAGAGGCCTATCATAATAATCACCACAAAACGCCGTCAGCTATCAACTTTGGCAGAAGGTGGTATGAGTTTGATCCTACTTATCCTGTTATTCTTTTCCTGAACTGGGCAAAAGTGATCCGGGTAAATAAGATCAATAAAAGCAGTAATGTAGAATTGGAATAAAACGGTTGAAATATTTTTGTCCCACAAAGACACGAAGCAGTTAAGAAAATTCTTAGCTTTCTTAGTGACTTTGTGGGATTGTTTTTTGGGAACCATTCTTCCGCTGGTCCACGATGATCCATAGCACTACAAAGCTCAGCAGCGCTGCCAGGAAACACCAAACCGATATCACATACCCGTTATAAAAGATCACTGAAAAAAGGTAGGATACAAGGAAAACAATACCCAGCCATTTCATTTTCCTGATGCTTGAAATAAAAGGAGTAATGATGGTAG
>JBEBIF010000459.1:0-2790 GCA_040080515.1 Chitinophagaceae bacterium
GCTTTTACCACATCAGGATTGTTGCCACCACGGGAATTACGCAGGGTCGCAAACTTATTGATGTTAACAGAAAGTTTAGTCATGCACCAAAATTACAATTAAATAAAACCCCTGCAATTCTTTGCCCCGCATTTGCAAGGCAGTGTTCCTTCGTGATGTGTTTCGCCGTAGTCGCAGGTCAGTTCTTCTCCCTTTTTTATTGAACGTAATGTATAGTATTCTACTTTCTGATAGGCCCTGCGCATGTAAACATTCGGATCGCAGGAGTGGTTGATAAAACGCAGCTCGTTACTTTTTACACTTGCATCCAATGCAATAGGGTCGTTGTCAAACTCCACCATGAAAAGCACATTACCCGGTTGCAGCTTCACTCTTCTCTGTGCTTCCCGGTAAGAAATGATCTCGCCTTCCATATTACCGATCTTTCTTTTGGCAGGGATGGATACGGCAGCATAGGCACCTGTACCGGCGATTTTACTTTTTTTGATAGCTACTTTATATTTCAGCATGATTGGTTTTTAAAGTTCTTTCCAGGTATGATCTGCCAGCAACTGTACTCCTGCTACAAATTTTTTAAAAGGTCCGCCCGGGCCCCATTCCTTGGGTGATACTAAAGATAGCATGAAGTTGCCATCCTGCTTTTCATATAAGTAATATACCTGGCCAATATTGGGTTTGAAAGAAAGTTTGGCCGTATAGATCATCAGGGAGAGCTCTTTTCTTTTTTGTATTTCATGGGCCTGAAGTGCCAGTAGTTCGATCTGCTTCCGGATCTGTTCCAGTTGCATATTCGTTTGTTCTTCCATAGCCGTAAGTGCCTTGTGCTTGATAATACCTTCTTCATTTGGCTTTATCACTGCACCGGAAACGGAGGCGGAATAGGGCAGCACACTTAACTGTTTGTGATATACTTCAGTATCCGTATAGGCAGTGCCGTCTTTCTTATGCCCCTGTTGGGTCACTTTCAAATACCCATTAGGCAATATCTCATGCACTACATGCAGCGTCACTTCCCCTTTTTTATAAAAATGAATTTCAAAAGTGATGCCATCGGGAATTACAGCTTGTACTTTATCTGCGAGCTGGTAATTATCCGATTCAGGGTTGGCAAAGTAATTAAGGTTGCCATCCGCCAGTATTTTATAGGAAGAAGCAAAAGCCTTGTTTTCCAGTGTCACCCAATTGTGGTGGATGATCAGTTCTTTGCTGTCGGGCACCGCTTCTATTTTATAGATGCCGCTTTTGGGGCGTTCGCCGTTTTCATAGATTCCTTTTTCAGGAAAGAGTTGCCAGGAAGCGAGAAAGTTATATGCTTGTATCATTTGTTTATGGAAGTCCGGGTATTTATGCTGGTTGCGGTCAATATAGCAAAGATTTCGTTTTTGGCTGATATAACAAAGCAAGAACCGGTTTGTTCAGGGATGAGAGCATTGCCAGGGAAAGAAAGAGAAAAGTGGTTAGCTTGCCGAATTACTCTTTCTCTCTTTTTCTCTCTGCTCGCTGTTTTCTATCTTTATGCCTCAATATTCTCTAACCATGAAAAGTTACTTCGCATTATATTATCCTTCACAAGGGGCGCAACCGGTAGAGTCCACGGTGCTGGTATTCGACAAAAACCTCAGCATTGGTTTTCGCCATGCCGATGGGAGCAATGCGATGGAAAGCTGGTTACTCAAAGATGTGGATGCGGCTTTTGATTTTGGCCGGCAATCTTCTAAGATCAAAAATACAAAGCTGGGTGGTGAACTGGTGATAGAAGGAAATGATGCAGCAAAATTTATCAAAGAAATACAAGCAGAAAACCAAAAGGCCTGGCATAAGAAAAGCAGTGGAAAAGAATGGATCCGCAACAGCCTGCTTTTTTTAGGTATTATCGGCTTGCTGGTATTGCTGTATTTGCTGATCGTACCCTGGCTGTCAGAAAAGCTGGCATCCAAAGTGTCGGTAAAAACAGAACAGCAATTGGGCGATGCGGTTTATGATGCAATGGGGCTCGCCTCTCTTGAGGATAAAGAGTCGACCATGGTACTGAATGATTTTTTCAATGCCCTGGATGTACCTACGGCTTATGATATACGTATAACGGTGGTAAAGGATAATACGGTCAATGCTTTTGCATTGCCTGGCGGCCGCATCGTGGTGTACAGCGCTTTACTTAAGGAAATAGCTTCTTACCCTGAACTGGCGGCTTTACTGAGTCATGAGTTTACCCATGTCAATAACAAACATTCGACTAAATCAATATTCAGGAGATTGGGCTCTAAAGTATTCATAGGATTGTTGTTTGGCCGGTTTGGTACGGTGACATCGGTGTTGATCAATCATGCGGACGATCTTAAATCCCTTAAATATTCCCGCAGGCTGGAGAAAGAAGCGGATATGGATGGATTAGCTATTTTAACCCAACGAAAAATTGACCCGGCAGGGTTTACCCAATTATTTGAACACCTGAAAGCGGCGGCACCCGCTAATGTGATGCCCGAATTCCTCGGCAGTCACCCCGATGTGGACAAGCGGATCAATTATATTAAAGAATCGTCAAAAGGAGCAATGGTGAGTGAGAATGACCAACTAAAGGCTATTTTTGAAAAATTAAAAATTAAATAAACGTATATGCTTATCACAACCACCAGTACAGTAGATGGGAAACCGGTACAGGAGTACCTGGGAGTTATCAATGCTCAAAGTATCATCGGAGCCAATATCTTCAAAGATATTTTTGCCGGCTTGCGTGATGTATTTGGAGGCCGGAGCAAGACCTATGAAAAAGTGCTGGAGCAAGCCAAGGAG
>JBEBIF010000460.1:0-2790 GCA_040080515.1 Chitinophagaceae bacterium
ATGTGTATAAGAGACAGCCACTAAGTACTTCCCTTTATTTCCACCATCTGCAGCACTTCAAAATACCATAAAAAGGTTATTGCCTTGCCCTGTTTATTGGCGGATATTTATCTGCCTGAACCACTCACTCAGTAAACGGCATTCATTAACCAACACTACTTCTCATGAAAAAGATATCCCTGCTGGTACTTATTGTCATCGGTGTCATATTCGCCTGCAACCAGGCCAATAATACTACTGAAACAGAAACTGCGCCTCCCGGCTTTGTCAATTCTTTTTGCGACTCTGCCACCAATGGCGGCCTTTGCTCTTACCTGCCACTGGAAGTGCACCTTGGCATCTTTGAAGGATATGACAGTGATCTCGATTCCATTCATCAGCCACCCTTTGATGTTTTCTCCTGGCAAACTTTTGTGGCGCTTAACTGGCCAGCAGATATCAATGGTAATCCTGTTGGCAACAGCCTGAACGATAATACACAAAATCCAAGGGTATGGGAATACTACCAGGACCCGCTGCAGGTATTTGGCAGCGATGATGATGAATTAGTATTGCAACTGGGTGAAGCTGTGAAAGCCGGTGATAAGTTTTTTCATAAAAGTTCCAAAGCACCGGGCCAGCTGGACACCATCACCGGTTTCCAGGAAGCTGATGGTCACCCGCTGATCGACCGCAACCTCAACTTCGCTTTATATGAGATCAAGATGAGTCCCGCTGAAGTGAATTTTATAACCACCAACAAACTCACTACCGTAAATGGCATTGGCGAATACTATGTGGCAAATAAGAACCAGTTTGTATTACCCCCTTCCGACTCGGCCAGCAACAAACAGGGAATGGCAGAGATCAAAGCTGCCTGGCGCATACTCGATCCTTCAAAAGGAGATGATACCACCCGCTTTTATTGCCGCAATGCCAGAGTGTATATCGATTCCGCACACAGCCGCAATGGTAAGGCCATCTCGTTCAAAGCCAAAGTAGGTTTGGTGGGCCTTCATATCTTCCGCACCACCACCCGTTTTGGATTGGGTGTGTGGAGCACTTTTGAGCAGGTGGACAATACTCCCGACTCACCACAGATGGCACAGGATTCACGAAAGACCCAATGGTCGTTTTACAATCCGCAATGCCTGAACTGTCCGTTGAATCAACCACCTGAAATAAAACCAGGTGAATCAGCCTACCTGTGGGACCCTGCTCCGCCTTATGCAGCCAGTTATGCCGTATCGGCACCAAGTCAGCCGCAGAATGGAAAGTTTGGAACGCAGGCCATCCGGCAATTCCCCATTTTCTCATTGACGGATTATATTAACCGCTTGTGGCGGGCCAAACTAAAAGGTACGGTATGGGCCAACTACCGGTTGATCGGCAGCCAGTGGCAGAATGCGGAAACCTTTCCACCACCCAATGCTCCGGCATTGCTGGCCAATACTACACTGGAAACGTATATACAATCCTTTGCGAGTTGCATCAGTTGTCACCAGGGGGCCGTGGTACAATATGTACCGGATGCAGGAGATACGATCAATATCCGTACAGACCTGAGCTTCCTGTTCCCGGTGTATGCGAGGTAGTAAGTAACCGCATTAGAAATTGAGATCTTCCGGTTCGCCGCTCAGCCGGCGGCCGGTGAAGATGTCTCTCATAATGATCTCTTTGGGTTCCATGTATAATTTCCCTTTCAGGGGGAAGGCGATATTCATGCTCAGGTTCAACTGGTATTGTACAAAGGCATCCGGCATGGCTTCTGAGATCTTTTTGGCCCTGTACCGGGCGGCTGCATTATATATGGCGGTCCTAAGGTCGTAATGCGCTTCTACCGGTATATATTCATCTGCAGCAAGCAGCATTTCAATCACTTCATCCAGTTCTTCCCGTTCGCCGCTATTACGATTGTTCCAGGTGTAGGCCTTGTATAATTCTTTGGTGGTTTTATCTTCAAAGGTTTTTACAAAATGATCTGTGATCTCCGAATCAAAAAAACTCATACACGGGCGGGTGTCCCGTTGTGGTTGTCCTTTGGTTGCTTTTTCAAGAGAACCATTGCGGGCAGGATCATTATCCCTGGCGATCTTCCGGTAAAATTCTTCTTTGTCTCCGCGTATATCGGGAAGTGATAAGTACCCGGTGGTGCCTTTGCGGTTGTCATAAAATTCATACCATTCCGGATAGTATTCCCTTTCTGTTTCGGAGTGGTAAGATTCTTTCAGGTCATCATAATCCTGCCAGCTTACAAAAGAAAAGGAGAGATTATTTTCAATGTCAACACTGTCCTGCAACAGGTATTCCCGGTAAAGGTCCACCTCATCTTCGCTAATGGGATCAACGAAGGGGCAGTTGAGTATATTATCACCCCATAAATTAAAGTCATAGCATACCTGGATGTCCGGCAACTGTACCTGTTCTGCCCGCCATAAACATTGCAGGTTGAATAATTTTTTTTGCTGGATATTTTCCAGGTGATTGTTGGCCGCTTCTATCCATTGCATATCATGACGGTCTTTATCTCTCAGATAAAAATCACCATGCCGGTGCCACATCGTTTTATAAGTAAGGTAACTTTCAAGAAAGCTGGAAACGGAGCTGGGGGTAAATTGCCGGAGATACTCCTGGATGCTTTCGTTGCTTTTAATTGCTGCTTCAGCCTTCTTTCTGAAATCGGTTTCCCATTGCATCTTTGCAAGTTCTTCCTGCTGTCTGCGTTCCAGTCTATTTTCTTTTTCACTCATGGGGATAGGGTATTAATGTAAAAGGAAGGTACGAAAAAAGGGATTATTGTGGTATTGAAAC
>JBEBIF010000461.1:0-2774 GCA_040080515.1 Chitinophagaceae bacterium
GGGCCCTGCCAGCTTTACCCGGAAACATAAAGGCAATACTGGGGAGGCAACTGTCGCACAGGTATGGTGCCAGCGAAATACTGGTTCCTGGAAAAACATGAACACTGACGCATCATCTGCGCCTGTTGTCAACCTGCTGTCGCATATGGACAGCCTGGTTCAACTACAGGCAGAGAAAATACAGATAGAAAAAGCAATTGCTGATGGCACCACCGATGTGAAAGAGAACGTGGAAGGAGTTTACTATGCAATGATAAAAGAAGGTACCGGTTTGCCCGTAACGGTCAACGATACCGTAACGGTGCATTACAAAGGCTATTTGTTTACTGACGGAAGTGTATTTGATGAAACAAAAGAAAAACCAGCTACTTTTCCATTAAAGAGACTGATCCGGGGATGGCAGATCGGGGTACCACTTTGCAAAGTGGGTGGTAAAATAAAACTGGTGATCCCTTCATCGATGGCTTATTCGATAAGGACAAGGGCCGCTAAGATTCCTCCTAATAGCATTTTAGTATTTGAAATTGAAGTGCTGGACACAAAGCCAGCTAAATGATCTTATTGGTTTATTTCCGGTATATCCTCCACATACTCTTTCAGGAATGATTGGCCCTGCACATTACCTGCTGTCCATCGCAGGTTGAAGATCCCTCCTATCAGCACCTGCACATTGGTGTACCCTTTTTTCTGCATCGTTACAGCGGAAGCAAATATTTCGGGGCTGTTGCCAAAACTATAGATCACCACAGGTGTTCTCTTATCAATATTCTCATACCCCGGCAGTATTTCAGTTTTTTCAAGCTGGTCTGCCGGAACATTGACTGCTCCTTTTAAATGCCCGATATTGCGCCAGGTATCTTTATGTTTATTGGTGAACTCCTCCACCGATCTTACATCCAGCAACAGGTACCCGATCTTTTCTTTGGACAACCTTCCAAATTCAACCGTACTCAGTAAATTATAAGTTACCGGCGATTTATATAAACCATTTTTACAAAGCAATTTCTTTCCATCCATCTGCACCATTCTGTCTATGCCTTCAATAAGTACAGACACATCTTTGAAATCATTCTTTTTCAGCAATACCGCCGCCTGTGAAGCTTCATCACCATAAATGTCTGTAATGATGATCTCTTTATTTTTTGGCAATTCTGAAAGACGGGCAGCCAATGCCGCCAGCGGGATATTAACAGTATTGATAAAAGCGCCGTAGGCATTTTCTTTTGCATTCGTACTGATGTGGCGGAAAGCAGAGTCCGAACGAACGTCAAGAATGAACGGTTCTTTTGGTTGTACCATTTTACCACATAATTCCATGGCAGAAATGATGGAATAGTTAACTGATGTTTCCACCAGTTTCTTCAGGCAGCCTTTTTCTTTTAAGTCACTGTAATGAATGGCTGTCATTCCTCCGTTGATATTAAACAGGTTGGTAAAGCCACTATCGGCCAGCATCTTTCCTGCCCTGCGGCTGCGCTGGCTGTGTGAGCAATACAGAAACACCGGCTGGTCTTTATATTGCCTGATCTCAGATATCCGCTGACCCAGTTCCCTTGCATTGATATTGATCGCTCCTTTTAAATGCCCCAGGTTGTAGGATGGTGAAGAAGAGGTATCATAAAACTCTCCTTTGGAACGAACATCCAGCAGGATGTATCCTTTATTATTGGCTAAGGTTGCACAAAGGTCTGCCGGATCAACTGTCTTGTACAACACATTATCATTCTTGAACTGGCCCTTAACAGAAACAGATACAAGCAATACTAACGGAAGGCAAAATCTGATGAGCATAATATTAGAATTGAGAAGTGAAAGTTAAACAGAAAGTGAACAGGGTGAAAATTAATTACAGCAGCGGAAAATAGGGAGGCCTAACACTGAGGACACAGAGCATTTTACTTTCTGTGAACGCTCCTTCTTCGTGAGTCTTTCCTTTTATTTTGCCCGGTATTACTATTTTACTGAACTTTAATACTCAAGGTCAAAAACTCCAACAATGAAACTATTTAAAATCATACCAGTTGCCTTACTGGCAACAGTTGCGCTTTTTACTTCCTGCAAAAGCAGCGATAAAAAAAAGGAACCTGAAATGAAAGAACCAAAATTGAAAGAAGAAACCATCACCTATGGGATTGACGGTTTAAAAGACAGTTTAGTGCTGGATGGCTATGTGGTGTATGATGAGAATATTGAAGGCAAACGTCCTGCAGTGCTGGTAGTACATGAATGGTGGGGCCAGAATGAGTATGTAAAAATGAGAGTGCGGGAGTTAGCCAAACTGGGTTATATCGCAATGGCGCTGGATATGTATGGCAATGGAAAACGGGGAGATGATCCCGCCAGTGCTGAAAAACTGGCCATGCCGTTTTACATGGAGCCGGGAAAAGCCAAACCACTTTTTGACGCAGCTTTGGCCAGGTTAAAATCCTACAGCCAGGCAGATGGGGCCAAAGTGGCTGCCATCGGGTACTGTTTTGGCGGTGCGCAGGTGCTGAATATGGCAAAAATGGGTGAAGACCTTAAAGGCGTGGTGAGTTTTCATGGAAACCTGAATGTGGTGCCCCCCAATAAAGACCTGCTGAAAGCCCAAGTGCTGGTTTGCCACGGTGGAGATGATTCCTTTGTACCACAGGCAGAAGTGGATCAGTTTAAAAAACAGATGGATTCTATCGGGGCCCCCTATACACTTAAAGTCTATCCCGGGGCCACCCATTCTTTCACCAATCCAAATGCGACTGCAATGGGAGAAAAATTCAAAATCCCTGTTAAGTATA
>JBEBIF010000462.1:0-2760 GCA_040080515.1 Chitinophagaceae bacterium
TGTTGCCCATCCTGATCTCTGCAAAACCGCCGAGGTGATAGCCATACCGGAACTGGTCTTTAAAAGATTTGCCATCAACCTTGGTTACGTTGGCACCGCCTTTAATACCGATGTGAAATTGCGCCATCAGCGCCTGGGAAAGTAACAATGCTGCGAACAGCGGGAGGAGTTTTGTTTTCATGATAAAATTATTTTTTTTAGTGGACTAAAACTGACCCGAAAAAATTTCAAGTATAATGCCAGTCAGCTGTCGTTGCTGTTAAAGTTTCTTAACTACTATAAGTAATTTCATAAACAAAATATGTAACCCTGCTATTGCATCGGGATTGTTAACGTTTCAACAAGATGAGGTGCGGATCAAAAAATAAAACCCAGGTTAAGGGCGAAGGAAGCAGTGAAATTATCTGTGGCAACAGGCAGGTAATAATCCATGATAAGTTGTGGCTGGATAAAAAACTTTCCGATAGCATATTCGCCCCTCAGGTACATAGTTAAAGACAGGGGTTGAAATTTTATCTGATCATCCAGGTACACATTGTCGGTGTTATAAAGCACATTATTGTTGGTGCGGATAGTAGTGGCATAGGTACTGGACGACTGGTTAAATCCAAATTTCTGGGTACCACTGGTAAAGGAGACCTGTGGTGTGAACCGGATATGATCTTTAAAGGTGAAGATATCCAGCCAGTAAAAATCATGACGTAAGGAGGCTGTAACAGAAAAGTCGCTGATGGTTTCTTCTGTATTGATATAGATAAACCCTCTTCTGCGCAGGCGCAGATCCTGTATCAGTGTTTCCCGTTGAAAATAATCGGTACGGCTGCCCCAACCGTAACTTAAAGAGATCATTGGTTTTACCCACCACTTCCGGTAAGTAAAGTACGCATACAATTCATTTTGCAGTGGTGTGGTATAGAAAGGCAATGAATCTTTGGTAAAAAACTTTGTATAAGATACCCCAGCGGCCAGGTCTTTATTTTCTAGATAATCAAATGAAGGAGAAATGGATACCTGGTACAGATTCATCTTCGTTCCATCATCCACCATTAATCCATTGGCGGTAATACCGAATCCGGTCTTACTATAATATCCCAGGGTGGGAGAATAGGTCAATTTTTTAGACGTTTCCAGTAAGGCACCGGTCTTCGATTCAAAATTATAAAAGCCCCTGCTGGCGGTTAAACTCGTCAAAAAATAATTATGAGGAGAGAGTATTGAATCCATAAAAGCATCAAAGTCCTGGAACAGTTCATCGTAGTCAATGGTGGTATCCAATACGGGCAGGTCTTTGTTGGGGACAATAACAGAATCAGCGGAGCTGTTTTGTGAAAAAGCAGCAGCCGGTAATAAAAGGGCCATTGGTATGAACCATTTCTTCAACATCAGGCAGTAGTATTCTGGCAGCTTGTGGTTGGCCAGTTTTTGCCCCGGTATTTGACGGAGGCGGCTTTAAGACTAAACAGTTAAAAAAAAGTTTAATGTGCTGTTGCACAGGATTTAAAACGATCCGGCAGGCTAAAATATTGAGGTAGTGACAGAAAACTATTCAGGAAAGCTCCAAAACGGTGATTTCGGGCAATATTCCGACCCGGCCGGGATACCCGATAAAGCCAAAACCCCTGTTTACATACAATTTGTGCGTATCGGTCTCGTAAAGCCCTGCCCATTCTTTATAGACATATTGTACCGGGCTCCATTTTAGTCCCGGTATTTCCACGCCAAACTGCATTCCATGGGTATGGCCGGATAAGGTGAGGTCAATATCGGGATAGGATTCCAGGACTTCTGCTTTCCAGTGAGAGGGATCGTGGCTCATCAATATCTTGAATGGGTAAGCAGCTGCCCCATCATAGGCTTTTCTCATATCTCCATACTTTGGAAAACTGGCTTTGGAGCTCCAGTTTTCAATTCCTAAAACTGCGATTTTGTCACCCCCTTTTTCCAGTACCACATGTTCATTCATCAGCAGGCGCCAGCCCAGTGTAGCATGGGTTTCTTTCAAACGGTCGAGATTGGCCTTTTTTTCTTCCGGGCTGTCCCATTGTACATAATCTCCATAGTCATGATTGCCCAACGTAGAATATACTCCCAACGGTGCCCGGAGCTTATTGAACACATCGGTATAATCTTTCATTTCATCCGCCATATTATTTACCAGGTCGCCGGTAAAAAGGATCAGGTCCGGCTGCTCTTTCATTATTTTATACACCCCTTTCAACACCGCTTCCTTATCATTAAAGCTGCCGGAATGGATATCGGAGATGTGAACGATCTTTAACCCTTTAAAGGCGGGTGGAAGGTTGGGATAATGCAATGCCAGTTTTCGTACCTGGTACCTGTATTTGTTACCAAACCCATATACAAGAGTGCCAAATAGCCCACCACCCATGAGCATTCCGGCCCAGCTGAGAAAGGCAGAACGGCTGATGGTTTCTGCTGCCTGCAGTTGTTCTTGTTTGGTTTTAGAAGTAAATATTTTCATTGCAGCCCATTGTACGCCCCGGCGAATATCATCTACCAAAAAGAAAAGGGAGGCTACCAGTTTGGCAAAGAACAATCCTGCAATAAGGGCAAATAGGGTGCTCTTGGAGAAACGGGCCTGCTTTTCAAAGTGCAGGTAAGGAAGTAATATCAGGATCAGGATGGCAGCAACAGACAGAAACCAATAGCTGCCATAGATGATTGTCCGGGTGCGGGCATTCGCAGAATGAGTGATCAACTTCAAAGCCTGGAAGAAATAGATGTCGAGTACCACCATTA
>JBEBIF010000463.1:0-2760 GCA_040080515.1 Chitinophagaceae bacterium
GAATCGGGTATGCCGGCAAATGTTTGCGAGATGTAATTAATGTATTCTTCTTTACCGCCCATAGAACCGATGATGGCCGGATTGCTGTAAAGGGCGAACTGCTGCCAGTTGCGGGTTTTAAATCCATTGACCAGGCTGTCGGCGCAGCGGAGGATATTTTGTTTTACGAAGCTGGTGTCGAACTGTGACTGAGCCTGGTATGCCAGTACTATCAATAAGGGAAGAAGGAGAAGACGTTTTAACATGTAACGGATGATTATTTCAAAGGTACAGAACCTTTTGTGAGAAATAAATTTGAACCACATAGGCCATAGAACAGATAGGAATACGCACATAGGCCTTTCTATCCCGGATAGCCGGGACAAGTTGTGTGTATTCCTATGATAACTTCTTGTCTATGTGGTTCAAATTTATTTCAAAATGACCCACTACCCTTTTTGGATTGCTTTTTACCGGTTTGTAAATTTCATGTAGGTTTGCACGCCTTTTGACTTGTATGACATTATTCATCTATAATACTTTAGCGTATGTCTTTAATCACCGTCGGCACCATGGCCTTTGATGCTATTGAAACACCTTTTGGAAAAACAGACCGGATAACCGGTGGTTCTGCTTTGTATGTGGCCTATGCTGCCAGCTTTTTTGTTAAGCCCGTGCAGCAGATCTCCATAGTGGGTGATGATTTTCCTGCCGAAGAAATGACGGAACTGAAACACCGTGGTGTGCAACTGGATGGTGTGGAGATCGTACCGGGAAAGAAATCTTTTTTCTGGAGCGGCCGCTATCATGAGGACATGAACAGCCGTGATACTTTAATTACCGACCTGAATGTGCTGGCCGATTTTAACCCGAAAGTTCCGGACAGCTACCAGGGTGCTGAATTTTTAATGCTGGGCAACCTGGCCCCCTCCATTCAACTGAGTGTGATCAAACAATTGAAGACAAGACCGAAGTTCATTGTAATGGACACGATGAACTTCTGGATGGAAATTGCGATGGCGGACCTGGAGGAAACATTGAAGCATGTGGACATGCTGATGGTGAATGATGCAGAGGCCCGGCAACTGACCGGCCAGTTCTCTTTAGTAAAAGCGGCACGGTCCATACTGGCAATGGGGCCTAAATATTTAATTATTAAGAAGGGGGAACATGGGGCATTGTTGTTTGATCATGACAGTGTGTTCTTTGCACCAGCGTTACCGTTAGAAGATGTGTTTGACCCTACGGGTGCGGGAGATACGTTTGCCGGCGGCTTTATCGGGCACCTGGCCAAGACCGGTGATATTTCTTTTGAGAATATGAAAAGAGGGATCATTGTTGGTTCTGCGATGGCCAGCTTTTGTGTAGAAAAGTTTGGTGCTACCCGGTTGAAGGAGATCAACAATAGTGATATTAATAACAGGATACAGGTGTTTAAGGATTTGGTGAGTTTTGAGATTGAGTTGGAGTAGATAGTCGGAGGTCGGAGGTCGGAAGTCGGAAGTTGGAGGTCGGAGGTCAGAGGTCGGAAGTCTATAGTCGATAGTCGAAAGTCGTTAGTTGGTGTTCGTTTATTGATTGAGATTTTTGTTTGGTTGTAGTTATCGTGATATAGCTTAGTTATATACTTATAAAAAGAAATCCCTCCAGCGGAGGGATTTCTTTTTTTTGTAACGGATCGTGTTTGCTAATTATAATTGATTCAATTCCATGTTTTCGACTCTTGATTTGCCAAGGACAATATCAATTATCAATTCAGGAATGGTTTTATATGCTTTGTGAGCAAAGGTTAACTGGTAGGTACCAGCGACTGGTGTATCAATGCTGTACTTTCCTTTAAGGTCTGTTTTTGCCGTAAAGGGCTTTTCATTGATAACAGCAGTAACGGTAACACCTGCTATTGCCTTTTTGCTCTCTGCATCTGTAACTACACCTTTCAACTGGGTGGTTGAACTTTTTGGGTCCACAATAACCCTGTTGTAGGTGTATGTTCTGTAAAAATCCGGATGATTCTTTTTGAATTTTACAGCGATCTTATCCAGGGAATTTTTCAGGAGTGCATCGATCTCCTTTATCTGCTCCGCGATCACCGTATTGTAATTGCGGCGGTTGGTGATGGCTGTTCTGGGCCCGGTAGTGTTGGCCTGATAATTATCAAGGATCTCATCCATTGAACCGATCAGGGCTTCATCCACACCGTAATCCGCCAAAGCTACCAGGTTGTCCCAGGCGGCTTTGCGAATGTTGGCACAGACCTTTGTGACCTCATCATCCTTCAACCGTAATAAATCGCTGTTTGAAAAATTCACCGCTTCTTTCAGCGTATTGTTCTTTGCGTTAAATGCAAACGCATACACCAGCGCTGCCACATCTGCAAACTGGGTAACCAGTAATTGCTTTGCCTGCTTTTTGTCCATAGCTATACCTTTTGTAGCCTGGGCCTCCAGCTCGAATGAGGTAACGAGAGCTGATTTTTTGGCCCTGAAGGTGTTAAAAGTAGCCTGGAAGGCAGGCGATGTTGCCACGATGGCGTTCCTTTCTGTGCAATAGTCTTCAACCGTATTATACGCATTGAGCTTTGCTTCATGTTTAATTGTCATAGTTGACGATTTTAGTGTTTAAAATTGTGATCCGTGTACAATCTTTCACTAAAAACTCAAAGCCGGATCTGGCGGCCCCGGATGGGGGATGCGAGTGTGTCCCGATTAAAGGTTGGATACGCATAGCCTTTAGTGTTCTGGTTAAGAAATAAGCTATGATGGGACGACAGGATGCAAGATA
>JBEBIF010000464.1:0-2756 GCA_040080515.1 Chitinophagaceae bacterium
GTCGGGGCTTTGTATGATTTAACGGTTACCCCCTGCGGGTTCATATTGCCCAGCACATTTCTGATCACTCCGTCTTTGCCGCTTCCATCCATTCCCTGTATCACCACCAGTACAGAATGCTTATTCTCGGCAAAAAGCAGGTTTTGCAGTTCATCAAGCTCTTCCAATATTGTTTCTGTTTCCTTTTTGGTTTCGGTTTTATCCAGTTCTTTTGGTGCCCTGGTAGAAATATCTTTCAGATTGATGGTACCCATATCATTAAAAATTTATTCTGCAATATACTATTTCAGCAATTGTGCAGAAAGATCACAAAATAAATAAAGGGTTTTGATTTCATTTTAAGACCTTTGCCCCTTCAATTTATGAGTAACAATTTTATCCGCTGGACGATCTTTATTATTCTTTGTATTATTTGGGGTAGCTCTTTTAAACTGATGAAGGATAGTAGTGTCGGGCTTAATGCCGTGCAAATTGCAGCGCTGCGCATTTTTTCTGCCGGCCTGGTGTTTGTACCCTTTGCTATTTATCATTTTCAAAAAATTCCCCGTAAAAAAATAGGCACAGTCATCCTGAGTGCGGTGTTTGGCAATTTGCTGCCTGCCTTTTTGTTTGCCATTGCCATGACAAAGATCGACGGCTCGCTGGGAGGTATACTAAACTCTCTCACTCCCATTTGTGTGGTGGTGATTGGAATTGTTTTCTTTAAGGACAAAATAAAGTCGCAAAAGATCGTTGGTGTTCTGATCGGTTTCCTGGGATTGGTGCTGCTTACTGTGGCGCCGGCTTTATCAGGTGATAAAACGATCAGCTTTAATAATCTTGGTTATATGCTGCTGATATTGGTTGCCACCCTGCTTTATGGCATCAATGTAAATATGGTGGGGCATTATTTAAAAGGGTTAAATCCTGTTCATGTAGCTACCGTATCCCTTGCATTTATGACAATCCCCACAGCCATTGTTTTATGGCAGCAACATTTTCTGCAACTTAATTTTAATGATGTGGTGGTACAGAAAGCAGTCCTGGCCTCTTCCGGATTAGGGATAGTAGGCAGCGCCATTGCTACTGCACTCTTTTATGTGCTGGTGCAAAAAGCAAGTGGATTGTTTGCCTCGCTGGTTACATATGGCATCCCATTTGTAGCGTTAGGCTGGGGCTTCCTGGACCATGAAAAGATAACCTGGGCCCAGATCATGTGTTTGGGCATTATCTTGTTTGGTGTGTATATGGCCAACCGGCCTGAAAAAAAGAAAGCAACACCGGTTGATGTTGCTTTAGATTAAAATTGGATGTCCCGTTATACAGACATGATCTCTTTTTCTTTCAAGGTGAGGTGTTTTTCTACCCCGGCAGTAAATTTATCCGTTATCTCCTGCACTTCTGCTTCAGCATCTTTTGCTGCATCTTCACTAAGGCCATTCTTCTGTAACTTTTTAATATGCTCAATGGCATCCCGGCGGATACTGCGGATGGCCACTTTGCTATGCTCTCCTTCTGCCTGGCATTTTTTTACCAGCTCTTTTCTTCTTTCCTCAGTTAAAGGAGGCAGGAAAAGCCGGATCAATGCGCCATCATTTTGGGGGTTGATGCCGATATTGGCTGCAATAATGGCCCTTTCTATTGGCTGAAGCATATTTTTTTCCCAGGGCTGAATGCTGATTGTACGGGCATCCATCACACTGATATTGGCCACCTGGTTGATGGGCATTGGTGAGCCGTAATAATCCACCATAATACCATCTACTATCTGCGGGTTGGCTTTACCAGCCCTTATTTTTTGAAGTTCTGCCTCCAGGTGAGTGATAGCTTTTTTCATGTGGTCTTCTGCCACGGCAATAATTGAAGGAATGTCTTCTGTCATACGTTGTTTTTTATTTATCCTTTTACTGAATACTAACCAGGCAACATGTAGAAGCCGGCATATCCGGGAAGGATGCAAATCTACTGAAACCCGTTTATCCAAAAAAAATGCCCCGGGCTCGTTTTAAACAAGACTGGGGCTGGCTATATAATAGAATGGCTTTAATTTTTCTTTTCAGCAGTCTGTACCTCTTTGGCCAGGGTAACAACTTTAGATGTGGTCTTCAGTTGTGCTGCACCATTTTCTTCTTTGGCAACCACCATGATCCGGCGGGATTTTTTATAATACAGTAAACCAATACCGCTGAATGCAATGGTAAGCATGATCAGCAAAAGGTAAGTGGTTCCTATTGATCTTCCGAACCATGCTAAAAGGATAAATCCAACGTTGATACCCACACAGGCAAACGTTACGGCTGCATGACTTAGGCCTCTGTCCAGCAGCAGGTGGTGCACATGGTTTCTGTCTGGTGTAAAGGGTGATTTGCCGTTTAAAATACGGATAGAGAAAACCCGCAGTGTGTCCAGCAAAGGAACAATAAGTATGGCAACACCAATAGCTACAGAGGAACTAAGCGGAACCGCCACAAAAGGTGTATGTGCTACGTTTATAAATTTAATAACCAGTATGGCGTTTACCAGTCCAATCATCAGGGAACCGGAATCGCCCATGAATATCTTAGCAGGGTGGTGATTGAATATCAGGAAAGCCACCAGGCTGCCGGCCATTGAAAAAGACATGAGTGCATAAGCCTGCTGATCCACTGCAAAGAAGTACATCCCGAATACAAGCATGGTAAGGATACCAAGACTGGCAGCCAGCCCATCCACCCCATCGATCAGGTTGAAAGAATTGATGACCACTATTATGGTAAGATAGGATAGTGCCAGGCCGA